>JADGEE010000071.1 GCA_016744535.1 Campylobacteraceae bacterium | reverse complement strand
GTCTAAAATATTATCTATAATATCTCCATAAGAGTTGAATAATTTATCATTTTTACTTAACTCTTTCTCTAAAAGATAAAGTGTAATAAATTTCCAAAATCTTTCAAAAATTACTTCATCTTTTTTAGTATTATTTGAGATAATATTAAAATAATCACTTGATATATCCACTGAAAAATCTTTTGAAAAACCTATAATATATTTATTATTAGTATTTAATTGACTAATTAATGGTTCATAATTCTTTTTTAAAACTTCAAATAATGTAGATTTTCCACTCCCTTTATTTCCAAGAATTAAAAACTTTTGCTCATTTAATAGCAATTTAATATCATCTTTTATGTAAAAATATTTAAAATCTTCTTCTATTGTAAATTTATTATCTGCTGTAAGTTTTTCAAATTTAGTTTGAAGTTTTCCTAAAATTATTTTTATATCACTTTTTTCCTCTTCATAAAAATACTCTTTTGAAATTATATTTATAATATCTTGCATTTCAAAATTAGAATTAGCATTATATAAATTATATTGGGAATTGGTGAAATATTCCATTTTATTATCTAACATCTCTTGATAAAATTTAACTTTTAATAACTTTATATTTGGTTTAAGTATATTTATAAAATCTTCAAAATCTTTTTCTTTTATCTCTCTAACTTCTCTATCTCTATATCTAATGGTACTATTTATAATGTGATAATTTAAAATATCTTTTAATGAATTTAGAATAACTTTTAATCCATCTTCATTTTGCTCTTCACTATTAAAAAATAAAAAATTCATATTTGATAAATTTCTTAAAATAAAACCATTTGATTCATTTATTCCTGCTCTTAAATCTATAAAAATTAAATCAGGTTTTAAATTATCATTTATATTATTTATCAATTTTGTAAAATCATTAATATATTTTTGAGAATTAAAATCTATTTTTGAAATTCTATTTATATAATTTTCTGTATTAAAATCAATTCCAGATGGAAAAAGATATAAATGACCATTTTTGTCACTTTTATTTTTTTCTAAATAATAATCTTTAAGTTTAGGTTTCTCTTCAATATTTAAATCAATTAAATAATCTAACACACCGCCCTTCTCTTCTCTTTTATCTTTCTCAAAAAACATACTGCTAATACCTGGGGCTTCAAAGTCACTATCTAAAACGACAACTTTTTTACCTATTAAATAATAAAAATATGCTAAATATGCCAGTGTTGTACTTCTACCCATTCCACCTTTAAAAGAGTAACCGCTAATTACATTGTTAATTTTTTGTACATTTTTTAATTTTCTATTCCAACTTATATAAGAGATATTTCTATGAATAAAACTATTTTTTTCAGGACAAATCTCTTTTATCTCTTTTATATAAAAATCATCTTTATCTTCATTCGCTTCAATGATAATTTCTTGAATATATTTATCATACTCTTTCAATTCATTTAATAATTCATCATTTCTAATATCCAAAAGAATTAAATTTTTTCCAACGGTATTATTTATAATTCTATATTCAATATCTTTATATTTAGTGATAATATCAATAATTTCATCTATTTTTTTAGTTATTATCATTTAAAATTCCTTCGAGTCTTAATCTAATTAATTCTTCTTCTATTTTTAAGATTTCATTATGTACTTTTTCACAAAACTTTAAATCTGTCCATTTATCAACTTCATATCTAAAATTAATATTATATTTATCACTTAAAAGATTTTGGGGATAATTAATATTATCTTCATTTAAAATAGAATTTTCAAAAAACTCTGGATTAAAAGTCTTAAGTCGTTCTAATAATTTACCATCATTGAGATGTCCATAATGATTTCTATAATTATTTTCATCTAATAAAAAAATTTTAATATATCCCTCTAAAACATAACCAGCTAAATAGACTGAATTATGATAAGCCTCATTTTTAAATAAAATATTACTATCTTTTTTCATCATTAAAGCAAAATCATAAAACTGTTTTTTAGTCATTTTTCTTTTTTCTTTTTACAGAACTAAATGCAAAAAGCAATATTAATACTGCTAAAGCTAGTGGATAATAAAATAGTTCTATATAATCTTTAATAGTTTTAGATTTAAACTCTTTTTTTTCTAAATATATTTTCATATGCTCTGTAATAGCTGAAATATCTTCATTAGAGAGAGTTGAATTAATATATGCACCATTTGAATTTAGAGCTAAATCTTTTATAGATTCATTTAGAGTTGTGATAACGATTTTGTCATCTGTATCTTTGATAAATCCACTATCTTCTTCAATTGGTGCTCCCTCTTTAGTTGCTGTGGTTATAACATAGACTCTTAAGTTATTCTCTTTTGCAAAATCTATCTCTTTAGAAAATTCACTCTCATCTCCACCATCACTAAAGATAACGACAACTCTCTCTTTTGAATCTTTTAAAACTCTATTTGCACTTTTAAGTGCTGATAGAATACTAGTTCCTGCGTTTGAGAGAGACTCAGTATTTAAATTCTCAAGTAAAAAGATAGTTGTTTCACTATCCATAGTTAATGGAGATACAATAAAACTACTGTTTGAAAAAGCTAAGAGTGAAATTTTACTATTTTGATTTAACTTAATTAACTCTTTGATTTTTCGTTTTGCAAAATCTAATCTACTTGGATATAAATCTTTTGCCAACATAGATTTAGAAATATCTAATGCTATTGCCAAATCGTATCCTTTAGCTTTTAACTCAACTTCACCTTTTGGTAAAACTGGTCTTGCTAATGCAAATATCATTAAAAGAAGTGCTAAAAAAAGAAGTGCATTTCTAGCACTTTTACTAAGTGCTGAGTTTTGTTGTCTTAACTTTTCTAATATATCTTTAGAAAAATATTTATCAATAAAATCTCTATTAGTTGAAATTAAAAATAGAAGTAAAATAGTGGGAATTAACATTAAATATATTGTTTCAGGATATATAAACTCCATATTATAATCCTCTCTTATTTCTAATAAAAATATAAAATAGTAGTGAAATAATTGCAACAAATAGTGGATAGATAAAAAAGTACTCTTTTTTTATAAATTTATTACTCTTAATTTCTGATTTTTCCAATTTATCAATTTCACCATAAATATTTTTTAGCATTTCACTATTTTTTGCGTGAAAAAAGAGACCTTTAGTATCACTTGCAATTTGCATTAATGCTCTTTTATCAAAATCTCTACCAATTCCAATAGTATAAACTTTAATATTATGTTTTTTAGCTAAATTAATTGCTACTGTTTTTGGAATTTTTCCAGCTGTATTAATTCCGTCAGTTAATAAAATTATAATTTTTGATTTAGCTTTATTTTTTGAGAGTATATTTACACTTTGAGCAATTGAATCATAAATTGCTGTTCTCTCACCTGCAATTCCAATATAAAGACGACTCAAAATATCTTTTAAAATATCTTTATCAAAAGTTAAAGGAGTTGCTACATAAGAGAAATCTCCAAAGACTATAAATGAGATATTATCAGCAATTCTCTTATCAATAAACTCTTTTACAATATTTTTAACTACACTAAATTTATCTAATCCTCTGTTTGTTCTATCAAATCCAATTTCTCGCATTGAGCCACTTGTATCAAGAGTTAAAACAATATTATAACCATCTTTTTTATTTGAAATTATCTTATCTTCAATGACTGGTGAAGCCAAAGCTACAAACATAAAAATTATAGTCATCCACTTTAAAATTGAAATTAAACTAGAGTTTTTTATATTGACTTTTAAAATTGAAAGGTGTGGAAATATAATAGATTGAACTCTAATAGGACAAAATTTTGAACAAAAAAGAAATATTAGAATTAATAGTAAAAGATATGGATACTCAAACTTAATTTGTAATAATATATTTAAAAATTTACCCATTTACAACCTCTATAAATAATCTATAATATTTTTTAACTTCATCATCAATTTGGGCTACATCTTTTCTGTATTTATAAACTTCTAACTTTTGAATTAAATCTTCATAAATTTGCATACTTCTTTCGTCTTTTGCCAATAATTTTGCATACTTTGTAATTTCATAAGCACTTTTCTTTGAATTTGAAAAATCTATATTTTTCAGTGCTTTTAAATAGCTCTTTCTTAAATTATCTCTTCTATTTTTTAAGTATTTAAATAAAAATATAATTAAAGTAATAACTACTAAAACTAAAGCGATAATGATAGCACTAAATAAAAAAATAGAGTAATCAGGTATTTGAACTAAAGGTTTTATATCTCTAATAGCGATATCTTGCATCAATTTCCTTCTTTCATATTTGGTATATAAATTTTAAATTCAACACCATTTAATTTAATAATATTTTTTGCTGAAATTTTACCATCCATATTATCTTCTATAATCATTTTAGACATATAAAGTCCAACACCGGTTCCCTTACCTTCTGTTTTTGTTGTAAAATTTGCTTCAAATATATGAGGTAATGTTTTTTCATTGATTCCACCTGCATTATCTGTTATATTTATAAGTTGAAAGTCATTCTCTTTTGAAATTTTTATTTTAATATTTCTATCTTTAATTTTCCTTTCATTAAAGGCATCTTTTGAATTATTTATAATATTTAGAATAACATGCTTTAACTCATTTGGAAATCCAAAACTATTTAAATCATCAATTAATTCAATTTTTATATTTATTTGATTTTTATTAAAATCATCTTTTACTAAAAGCAGAACTGAATCTACAACTTCTTTTATAGAAAATTTTATTTTTCTTTTATTTGGTCTAAAGAAACTTCTAAATTCCTCTAGCGTATTTACCATATGACCCACTTGCAAAACAATTTTATCAGCAATTTCGTCAGCATATTCTTGCGTAATTTCACCCTCTTCTAACGCAAACGGAATATCCATAGCATATAAATTAATAGCATTTAATGGCTGTTTCCATTGATGTGCAACTGAATCAATCATTTCACCTAAAACTGCTTGACGACTTTGAATCTCTAACATTTTTAGATATTTTTTATTCTCATCTTCTGCTTTTTCAGCTTTAATCATAACTCTCTGTTTTTCATCTTCAAACTTTGCAATATTTACAAATGTAAATAGATATCTATCTAACTCTTTAAAATATTTATGCACACAGATAAAAGCTTTATTATAAAATTCTAAATATGGTACTTTAAAATATACAATATGTTCATTGTCATCTCTTGTTAAAATATCAAACCAATCGTCACTCTCTTCATATAATTTATCATCAATTTGATTTATCACACTTGATAATGTATTTCTATCTAAAAAATTTAAAAAAGTTTCATTGATATAATCTATTTTATTATTTTTTGTTGTTAATACAAAACTTGGATTTGAATCTAAAATAAATTTAATAAATTCTGTTTTTAACTTTATCTCTTTTTCTCTATATATATTTAAACCAATTGTACTCACATTATTAATTAACTTTTCATAATTAACAGGTTTTGTTACATATTTATCAATTCCAATATCAATAGCTCTCATTAAATAAGTTGTATCACTAAATGCAGTTGTAATTATAATTTGAATATTAGGATTTATCTCTTTTATCTCTTCACTCATTTTAAGCCCGTCCATTATAGGCATTTTAATATCAGTTATTATAATATCTGGATTATGAGTTTTAAACATCTCTAATCCCTCTTTTCCATTTTTTGCAATATAGAGGTTTTTTATATCAAATTCAAGCATCTCTTTTAATTCATTTCTAATATCATCTTCATCTTCGACATATAATACTTTGATTGTATTTAAAAAGTCTAAATTATCTAACACAATAATCCTTTTTTAAAATTGATTTAAATTTTACAATCAACTAAATTTCTTTTTAATTTACTAAACTCCATCTCATTTTTAAAATCTACTACTAAACTTTCAAAGTTAATATCTTTAAAACTATTTTTTAAATTTTGAATTAAGTAATTTACTTCTTTTATAGATTTTTTAAAATCTATTCCAGCTAAAAATAGTAAAAAATTATTTGAATCAATTTTTGCTATTATATCAATATCTTTTATTTTTTTATAAATATCCATTTTAATTTCTGTTGATATTTTTATGTCTAAGTTTTCAGGAGAAGTTATTTTAATTAACGCAATAGATAATTTTCCATCATATTTTTTAGCTTTTTGGCTTTCACTAAATAGTAGTAAGTCTATCTGTCTTTTAGAGTAACACTCGCTTATTCCTTCACTCTTATTTTTACCTCTTAAAAATGGTTTGGCGATATTTAATTGTGAAATATCAGTAAAAGAAAATACAAATTTATTAAATTTAGCAAAAGCATTATATTTAATTAAATATGGTCTAATTGTACAGTCACTAAAACTTTTGTTACATAGATATGCTATATGTTCAATATTTGGATTCTCTATTACGTGTTTAATCCAACTATTTGTACTATTATCTTCATATTGTTCACCATCTCTTCTACAAAAAAAGTCATCTAAACAAGCGTGATTTTTTTTAAATTCATCTAAGCTTTGATAACCTAAATATGAAAGTAGTGTTTGATTTATATACTCTAAATCTTCACCATTTGAGACTACCATAAAGTTTGGAGTTGTATCTAAAATAAAATTTATATACTCTTTTTTAGCTTTTAATTTATCTTGAAGAATTTTATTCTCAACACTTTTAAATATTGCATCAATCAATATATTTAAATCTATTGGTTTTAATACATATTTATCAATGCCTATATTAATTGATTTTAATAGATAATCATTTTCATTAAATGCAGTAGTTACAATTATTGGAGTTAATTTATCAATTTTTTTAATCTCTTGGGCCATCTTAAGCCCATCCATTACAGGCATTTGAATATCAGTTATTACAACATCAGGAGAGTGTTCTTTAAATTTTTCTAATCCATCTTGACCATTTTTTGCAATAATCAATTCACCAACTTCTAACTCTAAGAACTCTTCAATCTCTTCTCTAATATCCTCTTCATCTTCAACATATAGAACTTTCACTAGTTGTAACTCATCTAATGGATTAAATTCACTCATTTAATTTCCTAATAATTAATCAATAATAAGAGGTAACTCCATTATTACTCTATCTGGTTTAAAACTAATTATAGAATTTATTTTTATAGCTAAATTATCTATATTAGTATTCACATCTATCTCTTTTTTATCACTTATAACTTCAATCATAAAAAGTTTATATTTTTTATCTTCATGTTTAATAAACTCTCCAACTTTTAGATATAATTTTGTAGTAATATGAGTTGAATTAATAAATAATTTATATATTTTATCTAAAATTTTTATGAAACTATTTGTATTAATTTTAATTTCTGGAAGTGCTGGGTCAAACTCTTTTATAAAATTTGCACTACTTTTAATAGAGTTTGTTGAAATTACTAAATCTATCAAACTATAAATATTACTCTTTTGAATATTCTTATTTTCAATACTTTTTAATCTTATAGGAGGATTTTTATATAGTTGAATTCCAATGCTATTCTCATCTTCATATCCAACACTAAGTCCAAAAAATTTAAACCTATCAAACTCTAAATCTAAAAATATCCTATTAAATCCAAAATTTTTAGAAGCATAACTAATTGCTAAATCAAAAATGACTTTTTTGGGAATTTTAGCAAGAAGGTATTGTGCTTCTTCATTTAAGCCAATCACCTTCCCACTATTGGAGTAGAGTATAAATGGATTATAATCATACTCTAAAAATTTATCTAAAAAAACAGTATCCATAATTAATCTTCTATATAGTTCTTAAGCTTTCTTCCAACTTTTGGATGTTTTAATTTTTTAATTGCACTAGATTCAATTTGTCTAACTCTCTCTCTAGTAACAGAAAGCTCCTTTCCTATCTCTTCAAGAGTTCTATCACTCTCATCAGTTAAAAGCCCAAACCTCATTCTAATAACAGCTTTTTCTCTATCACTTAGTTGGTCAAGCACATCATCAATTTGATTTTTTAAATCCTCTTTTAAGATATGATCAACTGGTGAAACTGAACTTTTATCTTCTACAAAATCCCCAAATTTTCCATCTTCATCATTTCCAATTGGAGCTTCAAGAGATATTGGCTCTTTTGTGATTTTAATAACATTTTTAACTTTATCAACAGGTAAGCCAACTTCCTCTGCTATCATATTAACATCAGGCTCTTTTCCAGTTTCTTGAAGTGATTTTCTAATGATTTTATTTATTCTATTAATAGTCTCTATCATATGAATTGGAATTCTAATAGTCCTAGCTTGATCAGCAATAGCTCTTGAAATTGCTTGACGAATCCACCAAGTTGCATAAGTGGAAAATTTATAACCCTTTTTATATTCAAACTTATCAACTGCTTTCATAAGACCTATATTACCCTCTTGAATTAAATCAAGAAATGGAAGACCTCGATTAGTATATCTCTTTGCAATAGAGACAACAAGTCTCAAATTTGATTTAGCCATTCTAGTTTTTGCTTTGTCAGCAATTAACTTTCCTCTCTTGATTTGCTCCAAAATATCTTTTAGTGCTTCTGGCTCAAGATTAAATCCCTCTTTTGAAGCCTCTTTTGTTTGAAAGAGCTTTTTTATCTCCATATAAGTTGAGACCATAGTAGCTTCAGGTACAGCTGCAATAATATCACTCTTTTCCATATTTATAATATTATCTAGTATCTCTTGATGGTTTTTAACTAAAATATCATTAAATAAAGGTAACTTATACTCAAGTCTTTTTAACTCTTTATCAAATTCACTATCACTTTTTAAAGCAGTTTCCATCGCTTTTACTAACTCATTAATAAGTTTACTAGTGGGTCCTAAATTTAACAATTTATCTTTTAAAATTTTCTTTTTAAAAGAAGCATTTAAATGATATTGCAATAAATCAAGTTTATTAAAATCATCTTCAGGCTCTTTTTCTAAAGCTTTCATCCAATCTTTTTTAGATTTTTCTAGTGCTTTAAAGCTTGTTAGAACTTTTTCAACTCTCTTTTGTAAATCTCCACCAGCTTTAGATTCATCTTCATCGCCATCACTATTTTCATCACTATCATCTTCAAAACTTTTAAATAACTCTTTAACTCTTCTTTCACGGTTTATTAATGCTTCTTTATAATCTAATATAAAATCAATTAAATATGGAACAGAACAAATTGCGTCAATTATTATATCTTCACCAATTTCAATCTGTTTTGAAATTTCTATCTCTTCATCTTTAGTTAAGAGTTGAATTTGACCCATTTCCCTTAGATACATTCTAACAGGGGAATCACTTCTACTCCACTCTAATAACTCTTTCTCTTTTAAAAAATCAAAACTTTCATCTAACTCATTATCTCTAAGTCTATCTCTAGCCTCTTGACGCCTTTTAGCATCTTCTATATTTAATAACTTAGCTTTTTCAGATGAAGTTATTAATGAAACACTATATTTACTTGATAACTCAATAATTTTTTTGGTTTGAGAAACTGTTGGCTGTTTTTCAAATAATTCAACTAGTTTCTCATAAGTAATATCTGAGTCTTCTCTTTCCTTAAAGATATCTTCTATCTTTTTATTCATCTCTTTTGCAGACATATTTGTAGAGCTCCTTAAAATTTAACATAAGGTATGCTTGAAGTAATCAGCGATTCTAACTAAAAGTTTATTATAAATTAATTAATTCTGTAAAATATATAGTTTAGCTAAACTTAAATTTATAGAATGTTACAATTAAAGCAAGAGTTATTCACCTAAGGTGAAAGCTATTAGTTAAATTTAAACTAAGTTCTTTCTCTTTTCTCCAGAAAAATCAAATTAAACACTACTTTCTTTTAGATAAAAGTTTATATAATAACGAGATTAAATAATCACAAAATGGAGTAATAGTTTGGTTAATATATTTAAAATTTTTGTTTTTGCTTTTAGTATTTCACTCTTTGCAAATGATTTGGATTTTTCTTTGTTTAAAAAGGGTGATAATAGTGATTTTACAATGTTGATAATTGGTGGAATTCAAGGAGATGAACCAGGTGGATTTAACTCTGCAAATTTTATTGCTACAAAATATGAGATAACAAAAGGTAATGTTTGGGTAGTTCCAAATTTAAATGTTAAGAGTATCATAGCAAATTCTCGCGGTATTTATGGTGATATGAATAGAAAATTTTTACATATTGATAAAAGTGACCCAGAATATAAAATAATTCGTAGAATAAAATCCATTATTTTAGATAAAAAGGTTGATGTAGTTTTAAATTTACACGATGGAAGTGGATTTTATAGAGATACTAAAATAGATGATTTAAAAAATCCAAAAAGATGGGGACAATGTACTATCATTGACCAAAAAAACTTAGATGGTGTTAAATTTGGAAATTTAGAAGAGATTGCAAACAGAGTTGTTAAAAAAGTGAATAATAATCTATATGATAAAAATCATCAATTTCATCTAAAGAATACAAATACACTAACAGATGATAAAGAGATGGAGAAAGCCTTAACTTATTTTGTAATTAAAAACAGTAAACCAGCTTTTGCTATTGAAGCTAGTAAAACTCTACCTACTAACTTAAGAGTATTTTATCATTTAAATGCCATTGAAGAGTATATGAATATATTTGGAGTTAAATTTAATAGAAATTTTGATTTAACACCAAAAAATATTGCTACACTTTTATATAAAGATACTTATTTAAATATTTTTGATTCTAAAGTTATCTTTGATTTATCAAATATTAAAAAATATTTAAAATATGTACCACTTAAAAGTGATAAAAAATTAAAATTTAAATCAAATAATCCTTTAGTTAATGTAGTAAATGGAGGAAGTTTTTATAGAGTTTATATTGGAAATATATTAGTTACAGAGTTATATCCACAATACTTCAGTTATGATTATTCAATTAATTCAATCTTAGTTAAAGTTGATGGTAAAGAAAAAAGTGTAAAATTTGGTGAAATTTTAAAAGTTAAAGATAATTTTTTAGTTAAATCAAAAGATGGATATAGAGTGAATATTATTGGATTTACTAAAAGAGGTTTAAAAAATGAAGCTAATATAAAAATATCTAAGAGAAACTTTATTAAGAGATTTTCAATTGATAAATCTAGTAATATATATAGAGTAGAAGTTTATAGAGGTGATAAATTTAGTGGAATGTTTTTAGTTGATTTTGGAGGTTGAGAATGCAATTTGATAATTTACTGAAAGATAAAAATGTTTTAGTTGGAGTTACAGGAAGTATAGCAATTTATAAATCACTTGAATTAATCAGACTTTTTATAAAATCAGGTGCAAGTGTTAGAGTTATAATGAGCGAAAGTGCTAAAAAATTTATAACTCCACTTACATTTGAAGCTATTTCGCAAAATAAGGTCTTAGATGAGAGTAGCGAAAATTGGTCAAGCGATAATAATCATATTGGAATTGGTGAGTGGGCAGATGTATTTGTTATAGTCCCAGCTACTGCAAATACAATTAATAAACTAGGTGCTGGAATTAGCGATAATTTACTACTCCAAACTTCTTTAGCTTTTAATAAAACCACTTTAATCGCTCCAGCTATGAATACAGGTATGTTAAAAAAAACTATCACAGAGAGAAATATAAAACTACTTGCAATTAATGGTTTTAAAGTAATTTCTACTCAAAGTAAACTTTTAGCTTGTAATTCAACAGGTGATGGTGCTATGGCTGAACCAATAACAATCTTTTATGAAACGACAAAAGAGTTATTACAAGATGAATATTGGAATCATAGAAGGGTTGTAATAACTGGCGGTGGAACTATTGAAAAAATTGATGATGTGAGATACTTATCAAACTTTTCAAGTGGAAAAATGGCAAATGCTATTGCAACAGCACTCTATTTAAAAGGAGCTGATGTATGCTATATTACAACTAAAAAAGCTCATTTACCAAAAGGGTTATATACTATTAAAATAGATAGCTCAAGTGAAATGCAAAAATATTTAGAAGATGCCCTAAGAGTTGCAAAAAAAGGGATTTTAGTAAAACCAAATTTAACAGATAATTTTAATGATGCAAAATTAATTCAAAAAGAGCCATATCTTTTTATGGTTTCAGCCATAAGTGATTATACTCCAAAATTTCAACAAGATGGAAAATTAAAAAAAGAGAATTTAGGCGATAATTGGAATTTAGAATTGAAAAAAAATATTGATATATTAAGTTCTATTGATAAAGGTGGAGTTAAAACTATCGGATTTAAAGCTGAATTTGATGAAAAAAATGCATTAATAAATGCTAAAAATATGTTAATAAATAAAAACTTAGATGCGGTTTGTCTGAATATTTTAGGCAAAGATATAAATTTTGGGAGTGAAAACTCACAAATAGAGTTTTTAACAAAAGAGAAAAATATTAAAATTGATAAAAATGATAAATTAAGTATAGCTTTTAGTATTTTAGATAACTCTAAAGATTTAAACTAAAGTTATGAATTATAGTGATAAAAAAAATGTAGAGTTTAATTCAAAACTTCCTATAACTATTGAAGTTTTAGAAAATATATTTTTTGATGAGTATATTCTAAAAATTGGTACACAAAAAATAAAATCGAAAAGTGAAAAAAAATTAGAGAGTAGTAAAAAATATTGGACGGAATTAAGTAGAAGTAGTAGTGGTTCAATTTTAATTTCAAATTTAATTAAACAGCCTGAATTTTTAATAAATTTAGAATACTTTTTTGAGATAGAAAATTTAAGAGATTTAAAGAAGTTATTAAACAGAGATTATAAGAAAATTATTTTAAAGCTTTTAGCTGATTCTAAAAGTAAAAGTGAATTTTTATTTTTTACAAATATTTTATTAGCATTAAAAGAAGAAGTCTATACTATACCAATAAAAGATAAAAATAGTACTAGATACCTATTTTTGCAATATAAATTTAGCATTAATAGTATTGAATTTTATGTAGTTTTAAAAAATTTAGCTCCAATTTCAGGAGAGTTAAACTTAAAAAATTTCAGTTTAAAAATTAATTGTAGTTATGAGAATAGTTTAAATATTTTAAAAAAAAGAGTATCTGAATTAAAAGATAAATTTACTAAAATTGAGTTTAATTTAAAAAGTGATATAGAACCACTATATGATTTTAAGAAATCTTTACTTGATTTAAAAGTTTAAAATATAGAGGAGTTTGATAATGAAGTATAGATATATTGGAAAAAGTGGTTTAAGAGTTTCACCGATTTGTTTAGGAACTATGACATTTGGAATATTTACAGATAAAAAAGAGGCATTTAAAATAATGGATAGGGCTTGTGAAGCTGGAATTAATTTTTTTGATACAGCTGAACTTTATCCTGTACCACCTAATAAAAAACTATGTGGAATAACTGAAGATATAGTAGGAGACTGGTTAAAAGATAAACCAAGAGATTCAATGATTATAGCTTCAAAAGTAGCAGGTGCTGCAAATGGTTGGTTTGTTCCACCAGTGCGTCACGGATTAACGGCAATTGATAGATTTCATATTGAGAGAGCAGTTGAGGGAAGTTTGAAAAGATTAAAAACTGATTATATAGATTTATATCAAATTCATTGGCCTGATACTGTTGTGCCTATTGAAGAATCACTTGAAGCTATGGATAGATTAGTGCAAAGCGGAAAAGTTAGATATACTGGTACTTCAAATGACACAGCTTATGGATTAACAAAAGCACTCTATTCAAGTTATAATAAAAATTATAAAAGATTTGACTCAATTCAAAATAATTTTTCACTCTTAAATAGACGATTTTTAGACTCAATTGCAGAAGTTTGTAGAAATGAGCAAGTTTCACTTTTACCATATTCACCAATGGGTGGTGGGGTTTTAAGTGGAAAATATAATCAAACTTTAACAGATGGAAGATTTGCAATATATAAAGCTAATAAAAATCCTAGAATTCAAGCTATGGCAGATAGATTCTTAAATAAAAATACTCTGAATTCAACAGAAAGATATATTCAAATTGCAAGAGAATATGAAATAGACCCTGTAACTCTCGCAGTAGCTTGGAGTATGAATTTTGATTTTGTGGCTTCAACTATTATTGGGGCTACAAAAGCAAATCAATTAAATGAATCATTAAAAGCACTTGAAGTAAAATTAAGTGAAGAGATTCTATTTGAGTGTGATAAAGTACATCAAGATATTTTATATCCAATGGGATAAATATTAATAGTAAAAGATAGAGAAGAATCTATCTTTAGTATTTAGATATTTTTTTATTTAATAAATTAAACTACAGCATTTTGAATTTTTTCAACGATGCTAGG
>JADGEE010000155.1 GCA_016744535.1 Campylobacteraceae bacterium | reverse complement strand
TAGATTCACTCTCTAATATTTCAAGTATTTTTATATCTTCAAAAAGCAATTCACTTAAAAAACCCTCTAAAATTCCAAAATTTGCTTTACTTCTAAGTAATTTTTTAATTGCCCAATCTAGGCTTATTAATCGTCGCCTCATGATTTATCCTCATCTTTTTTCAAACTCTCTTTTAATTTCTCTTCATTTTCAATCTGTTTTTTAACATCTATTATAAATTCTGAAGGTAATCTCTTTAAAACTTCGTATAAAAATTTACGCCCTTTTTTCGATTTTTTCCAATTATGCACAGTGCCTTCTGATAAATCAAATTCTTTTATTATTTCTTGTATTTTCATAGCATAATTATAACCATTTGCTTTAATAGTTACAATATACTTTAATAGTTTAAGGAAAAGTAAATAAAAAAACTGTAATAATTAAAGTATACAAAAATAATTAAAGGAAAAAGATGACTAAATTAATTAAAATAAATATTAAAAATTTTAATAATGAAGAGTTAAATAGTGTTAATGCTAGAGATTTACACTATTTTTTAAATATAAATAAAAAATTTAGTGATTGGATAAAAGTTCAAATACATAGAGGAATGTTTGAAGAAAATTCCGATTTTATCGCCTTTCCCCAAAAAGGGAATGGAGAAATTAAAAAAAATTCAAGAGGTGTATGGATAAATGAAAAAGGTCAATTAGTATCGATAGAATATTATTTAACTCTTGACACAGCAAAAGAAATTGCAATGATGAGTGGAACGACCAAAGGTAAAGAAGTTAGAAATTATTTTATTAAAGTTGAAAAAATGTATATTGCAAACCAACAAAACATAAATAAAACCTTTGTCACTTTAAGTGACTCTAAAGTTAGAGAAGCCTTTTTTATCGCCTTTGATGGAAAATGCTACTATTCAAAAGAATCTTTAACTAAAACTCATTTTCACATTGACCATATTTTGCCAAAGTCAAAAGGTGGCGAAGATATTTTAAGCAATTTGGTTTTATGTAAGCCGAACATTAATCAAATAAAATCAGATAGTTATGATGAAACTTTTGTAAATCATCATCAAAATATCGTAAATAAAAATTATGCTCCAAAAATTGAAGCTATTTTAAATTTATTAGAAGATAATAAAATTTTAGATTTGAAATATCTTTTTAATTCAGGCGTTATGAATAAACTTGAAGATTTATACGGCAGAGAAACTATAAAAGAACTTTATGCAAATTTAATCCCAAATTTGAATTATAAAAAATCCCAAAAAATAGAAACTAAAACTACCGAATATTTTATTAAAAATTGCATTATTTCAACTAAAGGTTCAAGATTAAGTACGATAAATTTATATAAAAATTATTTACAATTTTGTGATGATAATCAAATTTCAGAATATAGCAAAATTAGGTTTTTTCAACTATTTAGAGGTTTAAAAAATATGCCTAAAAACTCAAATTTGAGAGTCGGTTATTTTAATGGAAAAAGACAGAGATATTTCAAAAATTTAGAAATTATTTTGTAAAAAAGGAGTAAAAAATGAGTAACGAAAATATAAATAATGCAAGTGATAAATTAAGTGTTATAGATTATAAATTAGGCTTAATATCAGGTGTAATTATGTATTTAAATCCAGAAACTGCCCAATTTAACGAAAATGATTTTATAGGTTTTGGTATGATATTAAGAGATTTACAAGAGGAAGTAAAAGAGATTAAAAAGTTGTTAGATTAAACTTTGAATATCTTCTAAACTAAGCCCAGTAATAAGAGAAATAGTGTTTAAATCTATCCCTTGAGATAATGATTTTTTAGCAATATTAATTTTTGCTAATTTCTCTCCCTTTTCAATTCCCTCTTTAATTCCTTCAATTTTACCTGCTCCATAATTTGAATTAATTAAGCTATTTTGATACATTAAATCCTCAACATATCGCTCATAAGCTATCTGTTTTTCTTTTGGAAGTTTCATAATATCTAGTTTCTCTTTTGCCTCTTTTATCCCTTTTGCGTTAAACTCATCTTTTATCTCTTCATTTTTAAGAAAATATATCCACTCATCTAAATTATCTTTTGCAATATCATTAAAATTCTTAACTTTTATTAGATAATATTCTGGATAAAGTTTTGAGATATTTTCTTGTTTATATAACTCTTTTTGTTTATCATTTAATTGCAATTCATCGTGATTATGAATCCCCTCAAATTTAGTTACACCTTTATATATATAATCTTTACCGATTCCTAAATCAAAGTATAAAATATTAACTGAAATAACTTTTACGATAGAGCTATAATTCTCTTTTACTTTTATATGTTCTGTTATTACTTTTGAAGTGCCATAAAGTATTCTCTGTAAATAATCATATTCTGTCGCATATTGAAGTTCTATTATAATAATTTCATCTTTTTGATTTTTAACTTTTAAATCAACTCGATTATATTTATCATCTCTTAACTCTTGATTAGATTCACTCTCTAATATTTCAAGTATTTTTATATCTTCAAAAAGCAATTCACTTAAAAAACCCTCTAAAATTCCAAAATTTGCTTTACTTCTAAGTAGTTTTTTAATCGCCCAATCTAGGCTTATAAGACGGCGTTTCATTTCAAACTCTCTTTTAATTCTTCTTCATTTTTAATATGTTTTTTAACTTTTTTTACAAATTCAGTAGGTATAAATTTTAAAATTTCATAAAGTAATTTTTTATCTTTTCCACTTTTGTTATTTTGCCAATTCCATAAAGTTTGCCTATTTAAACCTATCAATTCTAAGATTTCTTTGTTATCCAATTAAAACCTTTTTTTCATTTAATTTTAACATATTTTATAAAAAATTAAGCATTATTATCTAATAATTTACTTTCGTAAAATAATTTGATATATTAAAATTATTTTACACAAAAAGGAAAGTTTATGTTATTAGAAATATTCTCACTACACGCCTATAAATTTTATTTATGTGAAAAATTGCTATAATTAACATATGAAAAATGTAATAACTTTAGAAAAAAAACTTAAAAATTATTTTAATTATAATTGGGAAAGAGTTAGGTTTTTGAGTCAATTTACGCTTGCATTAATTGATTCAAAAAGTGTAAATTTATCCTTAG
>JADGEE010000154.1 GCA_016744535.1 Campylobacteraceae bacterium | reverse complement strand
TTAAAGTTAAAACCACAAAAGAAAACTATTATTTCAACTCTCAAAACTCTTATGCTCCAATTAAATATTTAAATTTATTTTAATTAGGTTTATAAATAAATGGCTTTTGTTATAATTACAAAAAATCAATTAAATTTTAAAAGGAATTTTTATGCTAGATACTGAAAAAAGAGAGAGTAAGGGAAGTAATTTAACTCAATTAAGGCTTAGTGATAGACAAAAAGAAGAGTTACAGAAAAAAGCTGACGATGTTGGATTGCCTTTAACTCAATATATTGTTTATCTAATTACTAAAGATTTAAAGAAAAAATAGTCGCTTAGATAAAATTGTCTAAGCCAATACAAACAATATCATATTAGCATATATTTATTATATTTTTATAATACATTAAGAATATATAAATTATACTTTCTATATACAAAACATATCGGAGGTATATATGAATTCTATAATTAAAGTGCAAAATATTGAAATAGGTGCTAAAAGTGTAAATTCTGTTAATGCTAGGGAACTTCATAGAGATATTGAAAGTAAACGACAATACTCTCATTGGATAACTAATCGTATCAAAAAATACAACTTTATTGAAAATAAAGACTACATAATCATAGAAACTAAAAAGGATGGAAATAATGCAAACTTAAAAGATTATATTATTACTCTTGATATGGCTAAAGAATTAGCTATGGTTGAAAATAATTTAAAAGGTCGTGAAGTCCGCGAATACTTCATTGAAATAGAAAAAAAGTATCAAGCTAAATTACTTAAAGATAGTGAAAGACAAAAAACTATACTGGAAAATGAAAAATCAAAAAATAGAGATTTACTTGTAGATTTATCAACTTGTAAAGAGAAATTAAAAGTTTTAGAAAATGAGAAAAATTATAT
The DNA here is from genome assembly GCA_016744535.1 of Campylobacteraceae bacterium. GTDB lineage: Bacteria > Campylobacterota > Campylobacteria > Campylobacterales > BB28 > BB28. Next base: position 2,236 of record JADGEE010000154.1, on the reverse strand, counting down.
CAAATCTAATGCTCTATTAAAATTTGAGAATATGCAATTAGAAGTTTCAAAAACTATAAATAAATTCAACTTACTAAAACTAAAATCTTTAAATAAAAATCCAATACCTCAAAACAGATTTTTTGAAATAATGGAAGCTTTATTATCTATTTTAGTTTTAAACTCTCAAACATTAGCAGAAGATTTTAATTAAGGTTTGTGATTTATTACTAATGATTCATTTGTACTATCAAATCTATAAATTAACATTAATGGCTCATTAAAATTAATTGAATTACTTATAATTTCAAAAGTTTCATCTTTTGTTATTATAAAATCTTTTTGAATAGAGTTTTTATCATTTCTTAGTAATATATCACCTTTAATATTTTTAAAATTTTCATTAATTTTAACTATATCAATATAATTAAAACTTGCTTTTATGTCGTTTCTATTTTGTTTTAAATAGAATCTAGCAAATGCTCTTTTTTGATACATCCAAATAGCTAATTTATGATATTCAAAATCATATATTTTTATATCATTAGAAGGTATTGAACTTTTAAAATTATCTCTTGGTATATTTTCTTTTTTTGATGGAATGTAAGGTATTATATTTATTGTGTCATTTTTAAATGAGAAATAGAACTCTTTTAAAATATTTGAATAATAATCTTTATAGTCTCTTAATGGTATTAATTCAAGTGTTTCTTCATCTGTAATTATTACTAAATATTGTATTTCATATTTATAATTTTTTAGTTGAAATCCATTTTCATAAACTTTATTATTAGCTATGATTTTTAAAAAATCTAATTTTATATGTTGTGATTTAATTCTACACTCATCACTTTCGTAAAACCTTATAAATGCTCTACCATCATAACTCCATATTGAAAAATATAGTTCTTGATATTGATATTTTGGAGTTTCATTTGGTGGTAGCCAATCTTTAATATTTTCAGGTTCAATAAGTATCATAATTATTCCTTTTGATTTAAGTTTTTAAGTTGCTAAATATTTTATCAATTTTATCTAAAACCTAAGTAATATTTAATTATCATTATCCACAAAAAAAGGATAAAAAAATGAAAAAAATATTACTTAGTTTCTCATTGTTTCTAACTCTAGGTTGTTCAATTGGAATAGATGATAAAAAACTATTAGTTGATGATTTACTCTTTTATGTTGGTGATTTAACTTATGGTTCACAAGAGGATAAAAATCAACTTATTGAAGAACTTTTAAAAGTCTCTCTTTATCGTGATAAACACAAAGAAGAGATAGAAAAACCTATCTTACAATCAGATTTCAAAAAACTTTACAAAGATAGTTTTTATGAATATTTTTATCAAAACTTTACAAAAGATGAATTAGAAGAAGCTATCAAGCTTGTAAAAAATCCACTTTTTGAAAAACTCATTAAAGCTAATAGAGATTTTGATAAAAACTATTTTATAGAGAGTAGAGATGAGCATTTAAAAAAGATTTTAAAAGGCACTGAATATTCTAAGATTAATTTTGAGAATATTCGCACGGTTTGTTTTGGTAAAGTTTGCATTTTTGGTGTTAAATCAACTAAGCTTAATAGGTCTAACAAATCTTTAGAATTTTATGACTTAAGTGGTAAAAAATATTCTTTTTATATAAAATCTATAAAATCAAAGTTAGATTATATTTATGATTATAATTTTACTTTAAAAGATAATAATTGTTTAGAAAAATTTTCTAAATTACTTGTTGAAGAGTGTTATTTTGAATAATTTATTTTAAAGGAATTTTTATGTCTGAAAGTACAGGCGGTGTTTCTTATCAAAGTCTTGTTAATTCCTTACAATCTATTTTAGAAGGACATTTAGAGCTTAATGCTTTTAAAGGTACTCTTCTTGAAACAGAATTTGAGAATTTTGCAGTTTGGAAAAACGATGAAGTTACAAATGTTGAAAATATTTATGGTGATAAAATTGGTGATATAGATATTGAAATTAATAATACCGATTCACCTCTTAGTAAAGATATTTTAAAATCTTCAAAAGGTGTTGTTAGTGGACTTTCAGAAATTGCAAAAAAAATCACTGGTATTGATTCTAGTATTGATTTTCTTTCTAAATCTGTTCTTGCCTCTTCAAAAAATATTTCTTTAGCAATTTATGAAGCAATTTCCGCCCAATCCACAATGCTCTACGATATTAAAAAAGCACTTAACGGAGAAGCTGATGGAAAAACAGAGAATTTATATAAAGCAAAAACCGCCGAA
>JADGEE010000070.1 GCA_016744535.1 Campylobacteraceae bacterium | reverse complement strand
GCCTTATTAGTCAGGCAGGTAGTGCAACCCTGTTAATGTTTTTTTCATGTTTAAAATCAAAAGCTTATCCTGTATAAAAATTAGACGCTTTTTGAAAAAATATTTAACACTTAAAATGCTTGGTTTTTGCACTATTTTTAGCTCTTTTATTGCACTTGTTTTTAGAGTGAAGGATTCATTTCTTGTTGTCAAGTTGCTCTATTATAAAATCTAACTTATCCATAATTTCAGCATCTGATGATTTTTTATTGTTTTTAGGGTTTTTATCAAGGTTAAGAGTAATGATTGAAAAAATGGGATTATATTTAAATGATTTAAGTTTTACTATTAAATAAAAATTTAGTTAATTATTTAAGATTCTCGTGCAGTTTTCTATTTAATTTTAAAATAGAGATAAAAAGGGCTGTAATAGCAGGACCTATTATCATTCCCCAAAAACCAAAAGTAGAAAGCCCAGCTACTATTGAGAAGAATATTAAAATTTCATTTATACTATTTTGAATTTTTAGTATTTTATCACTTATATATTTTATAATAAATGGTTTTACAAAAGTATCTGCAAATATTGAAATAACGAAAATTGAATATAGAGATAATATAATTGCATTCATTGTATTATTATTTGATAACTCATAAAGTGCTAGAGGTATCCACATAATAATACCACCAATCACAGGAATTAATGAAGCAAATCCGTAAAGAACTCCAAACACAACACCATCAAAGCCTAAGTAATATGTAATAGCTCCAAATAAAACTCCCTCAAATACAGCAGTTACAATAATTGAATAAAATACAACACCCATAACATTAGATACTTTATTAAAAAGCTCATTTATATCATTCTCATTTAATGGAAAAACTGCTTTTAAATACTCTAATAAACTTTTATTATATATATTTACAAATAGATAGAAAATTAAAATAAAGACCATATCTTTTACAAAAGAAGCACTTATTTTTCCAAATGTTGCACTAAATTTAAAAAATTGAGAAACTAATTTAGAGACTTCAACTTCATCTAAAAAGTCACTTAAAGTTGGTTTAATAAAATCTAGTGTTTCAGGAATATTATTTATTAAATTAGTAATATATTCTAATACCAAATCAATACTATCTGTATCAAAATTATTTAAATATAGAGCTAATTTAGTTAAAAAATAAATGATAGGTACAAAAAATATTAACCCCAAAAATATAGTTGATATAATCGATGTTAAAACACTACTTTTTAAATATTTTAAGAAAAAAAAGTTTAATTTTGATGTAGCAATTGCTAATAGTGAAGCTATTATTATATTTTGTAAAAAAGGTTCATATACTCTCATCATCCAATATGAGATAAAAACAAATATTAAGAGCATAAATATATGTGTTGATTTCAAAGGTAATCCTAAATAAAATTTAAAATCTATTATATCAAAATTTAAAATAGTCTTTCATTACTTTTATTTTTTTTAATTTTCATAACTTCATAAGCTTGGGGAGTAGCTACTCTTCCTTTTGCTGTCTTTTGAATATATCCATTTGCAATTAAATATGGTTCAATTACATCTTCTATCGTTCCCTCATCTTCGCTTAGTGTTGCGGCAATCGTACTAAGACCCATAGCACGACCTTTTGCCTCTATTAATAAATTTAAAAGTTTTATATCTAACTCATCAAATCCAACTTCATTAACTCCAAGTTCATTAAGTGCATACTCTGTTAATTTTAAATCTATCATCTCTTTATCTTCAACTTCTGCAAAGTCTCTAACACGCTTAAGTAGTCTTAGGGCAATTCTAGGAGTTCCTCTACTTCGTTTTGCTATTTCAAGTGCTGAATCTTCAGGACATTTTTTATTTAATTTTACAGAAGCTAAATTTATAATTTTGCTTAGAGAAATTTCATCATAAAACTCTAATCTAAAGTGCATTCCAAATCTATCTCTAAGTGGATTTGATAACATTCCAGCCCTTGTTGTTGCTCCTACTAGTGTAAATTTAGGTAAATCTATTTTTATAGTATTGGCTGCTGGTCCACTTCCTATTATAATATCTAGCCTAAAATCTTCCATAGCAGGATAGAGTATCTCTTCAACTGCAGGTGATAATCTATGAATTTCATCTATAAATAGTATGTCTTTTTCATCTAAATTTGTTAAAATTGCGGCTAAATCTCCTCCTTTTTCAATAGTTGGAGCTGCAATTACTTTTAAGTTAGCTTCCATCTCATTTGAGATTAAATGAGCAAGTGTAGTTTTACCAAGCCCAGGAGGACCAAAAAATAAAGTATGGTCTAACTCTTCACCCCTTTTTTTACTAGCTTCAATAAAAACTTTTAAATTTTTTTTAATTTTATCTTGACCGATATACTCATCCCATTTACTAGGTCTTAGAGTTACTTCGTCTGTATTATCAAAAGTAATTTTTTCTATCTCAACAACTCTATCCATTAATAACTCTCTTTTTCATTTGGAAACTTTCTCTCTTCTATATCTGCAACATATTTTTTGACAGATTCTTTAATAAGTTTTGCTCCATTTAAATACTCTCTTACAAATTTTGGTTTAAAATCTTCAAAAAATCCTAACATATCTGACCAAACTAAAACTTGTCCATCCACTTTTTCTCCAGCACCAATTCCAATTATAGGAATATTTACAGCTTTAGCCACTTCACCAGCTACATCAGCTTTTACTCCTTCAACTACAATTGCAAATACTCCAGCTTTTTCTAAGGCAATAGCATCTTTAATTAATTTTTCTCTCTCTTTTGAATTTTTACCTTTTATTTTATATCCACCTTCACTTCTTACAAATTGAGGCATTAATCCAATATGTCCCATTACAGCAATAGAGTTTTCAACTAAATGGTTAATAATTTTTATTTTCTCTACACCTCCTTCAATTTTAACAGCATCAGCGGAGGTCTCTTGATATACTCTAATTGAATTTTTTAAAGCATCTTTTTTTGTGGTATAACTACCAAATGGCATATCACAAATAATAAAAGAGTTTTTTGCTCCTTTACATACTACTTTTGTGTGATAGAGCATAATATCCATATTAGCCGAAAGTGTATCTTTTTGACCTCCAAAGCTCATATTGAGACTATCTCCAACTAAAATAATATCAACAATTCCATCAAATAGTTTTGCAAATAGATAGTCATATGCTGTAATCATTGATAAAAGTTTATAATTTTTTGATGCTTTGATACTATTTACACTTATTTTTTTCATAACAATTGCCTTTAATTTTTTTTATTTTATACTTATAATAATAGCTAAAATATGGTACGATTTTTGTTTATATATTTAAAAAATGATAGGTGATTTATGCAAATATTAGTTTTTTCAATAATTATTTATATGGTTGTTATTGCAATAATTGGTCTTATTGGAGCTATCTTTGATAGAGAGTTAGATAGAGTTTTTAAAGAAGTTAGAAGATTAAATAGAGATAGTGATTTAAAAAAAAATCAGAAAAAAGAGAAGTTAATTGAGCTTTTTGATAAATATCATTTTATTGTAGATGAGCCTAATTCAAATGAGTTAATAGGCTTAAAGAGAAGATTTAATGTATGGTGGTTTCTATTTTGGAGTAGTATATTATTTATTTTTGGAAGTATCTTTTATATGCTTTACTATTTTTTAGTTAAAACACCTGATTCTATAATTGTAGAATTAACTGAGGTTAAACCAAAACTTTCTCCAATAAAACATCTTGAACAACTTTCAAAAAAATTTGAAAGAAATGAAATTAGTAGAGCTGATTTTGAGGAGGAAAAAAATAAAATATTAAAAGAAAATCCCAATCTTAGTTAATTTAAGATAATTATTTTTTAATATTTTTTAAAATTAATTCTGTTGGAAGTTGTCTAATTGGTATAAATTCTTTAGTTTTTATATCTTTATAGACACTTGTACCAACGATTAAAGTTGTATCAACAGCTTTTGCCATAGCTTTAAAAGTTTTTAATATAAAATCTCTAAAATTACTCTGTTGTAAAATTTCATTTATTTTACTATCTCTATATAACTCTTTAATATCTTTAGTTTCATTAAATTCAATCGAACCTTTTGGTAATCTATGAATTCCCATATTTATATTTATATTTAAAGCATTTTTTTTACAATATACTTTTAATTGATTTCTAATACTCTTTTGAATACTAATTCCTCTCTCATATTTATTATCAGGTACAATTAAAAAGCAAAATATATTTTGTGACCATCTTGCAAATATATCTTCATTTGATAAAATTTTCATAGAGTTTATTTCATCTACTAATTTTTTAATATCTCTCTCATCTATTTTTAAATTCTCATCTTTAGATTGAAAATTAAATGCTATAAAACTAGACCTTGAAATATTATAATCTAATGCAGAATTTACAAGTGATTGAATAAATCCTTGTGCATTTGGTAAACCTGTAAATTTATCTTTAAATTCATTGTTCCTCTTTTCTATAATTTCAGAGATACTATTAAACACATCTTTTGATTCTCCTAAATCAGTTAAATTATAAATTCCTTCTATATGAAAAAGATAATTTGCTACTTTTTGAGGAAGTGAAGTAAATGGAATATATTTTTTATTATCTTTTATATTTACAACAATTCTTTTTGAGAATATTCTTGAAAAAGTTTTACTAGTAGAATCTTTTAATAAAAAATTATCTAAATTATTACAAGTTGAAATATCAGAGCATAATTTTGCAACTTCGGCTAATTTATTTTCATAAGAATTAATATTCACTCTCAAATCCTTTATTGTTATTATAAAGTAAAAAATTAAAATAATTTATAAAATATATTAATAATATTGTAAGAATATAAAATTATTCCTAATTTAACATATTGACATTGAAATATATTTGATATATACTTGTTTATTCAAGTATATATCAAGGAATAAAAATGAATAAAAATTTTAAATTTATAGTTGATTTATCAATAGGTTATACAAAAATTGTAAAGATTTTGGATAAATGTTTAAGTATACACGGTATCTCTTTTTCAGAGTATTTAATGATGTATCAATTATCTTTAGCTACAAATAAGACTATGCGAAGAGTAGATTTAGCGGAGAGTTTGGGAATGAGTGCTTCTGGAGTTACTAGACTTTTAAATCCAATGGAAAAGTTAAATATTATTAAAAAAGAGAAGAATCCACGAGATGCTAGAGTTAGTTTAGTAAAATTTTCTAACATAGGGGTTGAACTATTTAAAAATGCTACTTTAACTTTAGTTGAATCATTAGATGATAAAAATATAGATATATTTTTAGATATAACAAAAAAATTAAAACAAGGAGTATAAATGTCACTACTTAATTCCGATAAAAAGTATCCTATGACAATGCCTGACGGAACTGTTATAAAACAAACTGTATATTTAAAAGAGGTCTTAAAGCATCATCGTATAAATGTTGGTGAATTTAGTTATTATCATAATTTTGAGGAACTTAAAAATTATGCAAGTTTTCTTGCACCATACTTATTTCCTTTTAGCGAAGATTCTCTTATTATTGGTAAATTTGTACAAATTGCACACGGAGTACGGTTTATTACAAATTCAGCTAACCACAAATTAGATGGTTTCTCAACTTATCCTTTTAATAATTTTATGATGACTTCTGATACAACCAATGAGGATATTATGAATATGCTTAAAACTCCTAAAAATAAAGGAAATAGTATTGTTGAAAATGATGTTTGGATAGGTTTTGAAGCTATTATTATGCCAGGAGTTAAAATAGGTAATGGAGCAATAATAGGTGCAAAATCTGTAGTCACAAAAGATGTAAAACTATATACGGTTGTTGGAGGTAATCCTGCAAGATTTATTAAACAGCGTTTTGATGATAATATTATTGAAATACTTTTAAAAATTAAATGGTGGGATTGGTCTATTGAAAAGATAGAAGATAATATTGATATTATCATAGGTAAAGATATTAAAGCACTAAAAGCTTTAGAATAGTAGTTATAAAAATATTAAATTTAGTCGATTATATTATAAAGAAAGATAAAAAATAGCAGTGGGGATTTAAAATGAGTTTTAAATTAAATACAAATATTGCTTCAATAAATAGTCGTCAAATAGGTGTGGCTAATAATAGAGACCTTTCAAACTCTTTAGTTAAACTTAGTAGTGGTTTGAGAATTAATAAGAGTGCTGATGATGGAGCAGGACAGAGTATAGCAGATAGTTTAAGGAAACAATCTAGTGCAATAGGTCAATCAATTAAAAATGCAAATGGGGCAATTGGAATAATCCAAATTGCTGATAAGGCAATGAATGAACAAATTGAAATTTTAGATACAATTAAAATAAAAGCTACACAAGCTGCTCAAGATGGACAAACAGCAGAGACTAGAAAATCTATACAAGCTGATATTAGTAAACTTTTAGAAACACTTGATAGTATAGCAAAAAATACAACATATAATGGACAAAATTTACTAAATGGAAATTTTGTAAATAAAAGATTTCAAGTTGGAGCTTATGCAAATCAAGATGTTAAAGTTAGTATAAATTCCACTAACTCTAGTAAAATTGGAAGTGTACGATTTGAAACGACTACTATTGTAAGTGGAACTTCACAATTAACTTTTAGTGCAATTGCTGGGCAACACGATATTGCTTTAGAGAGTGTTGATATTGGAAGCTTAAATACCAATACAGGCATTGGTGCTTTATCTGATATGATTAATAAAAATTCAGATAGATTAGGAGGAGTTAGAGCTAGTTGGAGTAATACTACAACTGGTTCAAGTTCTGTTATTGCAGGTAGTATTACAGATTTAACAATAAATAACATTACAATAGGAGATGTTGCTAATATTAAAACTAATGATAATAATGGTACATTAGTAAATATTATAAATAAAAAGATAACTAATACTGGTGTTGAAGCTTTTACAGATACAGAAGGAAAAATTAATTTAAGAAGTGTAGATGGAAGAGGAGTTGTTATCTCAGCTTCTTCAGGGTTAGCTAATATAGGTTTAAATGTAGGAGGAGATAGTAATTTTGGAAGATTAACTCTTAGAAGAGAGAGTTCAAAAGATATAGGTTTAAGTGATTCGGGTTTAGTATTGACTACAAATGCAAGTTCACAAGCTACTATGAATTTAGCTGATACAAAAGGAAGGGTTGATAAAGATTTAGCAAGTGCAATTGGAATGTTTGAAAATTTAAATCAAGCAAATAATATAACTGCAGATTCTATAAATATTGGAGTTACTACAATGGCAGGAGCTTTGGCAATTATGGATATAGCCGATAGTGCATTAAAGCATTTAGATAATATTCGTGCAGAGATTGGCTCAAATCAAAGTTCATTTACATCAACTATTAATAATATATCTGTAACTAAAATAAATATTGACGCTTCAGAATCTCAAATTAGAGATGTAGATTTTGCAAGTGAAAGCTCAACTTTTCAAAGACAACAAATTTTATCACAATCAGGAAGTTATGCACTCTCACAAGCTAATCAAATTCCGCAAAATGTGGTTAAACTTTTACAATAAATAAATTAAATATCTTTTAAAATTATTTTTAAAACTTGATAGATTCTATCAATTGATTTTATCTCTACTCTTTCATAAATTGAGTGAGGTTGGTAAATATTTGGTCCAATTGAAATAATTGAGCTATCTTTAAATTTATCTTGTAAAATTCCACCCTCAAGTCCTGCGTGAATTACTTTAAATTCTCCTATTTTTAAATGCTTATTAAAAATATTTTTGACTTTTTTTGCTAATTTACTTTTTATTGGTTTCCAAGCAGGATAAATATTACTAATTTTAATATTTTTACAATTTACTTTTAATAAACTTTTAATTTGTGAGATATTAATATCTAACTCTTCATTTGAGTTAGCACGACCCATTAATTCTATCTTTATAAATTTATTTTTTTGAGTAATAAGACTTAAATTTATACTATTTGAGGGAACGCTAAAATCTCTATCAAAGCTTAAAATTGAACTAGGCATTGCATTTAAAAGATGAATTAATTTTTTTGAATTTTTAATATAAGTTACATATTTTTTATCGATATTATTAATTTTTTGAACTTTAAAATATTTTTTATCGATATTTATTTTATTATTAGTTGCTAATATAACCTCTATATTTTTAGCAATAGAATTAATTTTTTCTCCGCCATTAATAGAAATTAATTTAACATCACTATTTTTAGATAAATTATAAGCTAACTCTTTAATAGCATTTTTAATTCCACTATTAATATCAATTCCACTATGCCCACCTTCAAAGTTTTGAGAGGTTATTTTATATATATTCTCTTCTTTTAACTTTGCTTCTTTAATTTTAAACTTTCCTGATATATCAAACCCACCTGCACACCCTAGAGTTACATCTCTATCATCTTCACTATCTAAATTTATAATATTTTTAGATTTAATTTTCAGCTCTAAATTCATAGCCCCAATTAAACCAACTTCTTCATCTGAAGTAAAAAGTAACTCTATATTATAACTATCTATTAAAGCTAACATCATTGCAATGGCAATACCATTATCAGCCCCAAGGCTAGAGTTTTTAGCCATTAAGAAGCCTTTTTTTTCTATAACTTTTAAATTCTTATAATCACCAATACAAACCATATCATAATGGGCTTGTAGGCACACTTTTGGATTTGATTTTGAAATTAAAATATTATCAAATTTATCACTTTGAACTTTTAAATTTTTCTCTTTAGCATAATTTACTAAAAAATTTTTTATAGCTAAAGCATTATAACTACACCTAGGAATTTTTGAAATTTTTTTAAATATATCTAATACTTTTTGCATATAATCTCCTTATTTTTAATTAATTATTTTATAAAAGAGATAATTTCGTCTTTAATTTTTTCTTTTTCTATTATAGTTTTATGAATTATTTTTTTATGAAAAAGCCCTTTTACCATATTAGGAATTTTGACGCTAAACTCTTTTTGAATATACTCTAATGCTTCTACATCTCTATGTTTTTCATTATCACCTTTTAGTGCATTCATAACTACAGGTGAAAATTTAGTCCATTCGGCAGTTGAGCAAACTACACATTTTAAATTATCCTCTTTTAATTTTTCATAAGCTTTGATACAAGTTGCAGTATGAGGATCCATCATATAATCATATTTATCTAAATAGTATTTTATAGTATTTTTTCCATACTCATCATCACTAAAAGTTGCATCAAAATCCTCTCTAAGTGAGTTTAACTCATTATCGCTTAATTTATAACTATTATTACTATTTAAATCATTCATTAACTCTTTAGTTCGCTCACTTCCGAATTTATCAAACAGAATCCTCTCTACATTTGATGATTTTAAAATATCCATTGCAGGTGAACTTGTTTTAATTAAAGTTTTTGAGTTTAAATCATATTCACCTTTTGTAATTAAGTCAGTTAAAATATTATTTTCATTTGAAGTAATTAAAATTTTTTTAACAGGTAATCCCATTTTTTTAGCATAATATGCACCTAACGCATTTCCAAAATTTCCACTAGGAACTATAATATAAATCTCATCTCCATATTTAATTTCACTTTTTCTAACTAACTCTAAATATGCGTGAATATGATAAATTATTTGAAATATAATTCTTCCAAAGTTTACAGAGTTTGAGGCGGAGAGTTTTACATTATCTTTTTTTAATTCATCTTTAAATTCATCTGAACTTAAAAGCGATTTTAATGCATTTTGAGTATCATCAAAATTCCCAACAATTCCAACTACTTTTAAATTTTTTCCATCTTCGCTAACCATTTGAAGTCTTTGAACATCACTTGTTCCACCATCAGGATATAAACAAGCTACTTTTATATTTGCTCTATTTTTAAATGTTTCAAGAGTAGCGGGTCCTGTATCGCCACTTGTTGCCGCCAAAATTAAGTAATTTTCATTTAACTTTTGAGCAAGACTAGAGAGTACATAGCCAAATGGTTGAAGTGCCATATCTTTGAATGCTCTTGTAGGCCCGTGATATAACTCATTTATAAATAAATCATCTTTTACTTTAACAATAGGACAAGCTACCCCATTATCAAAATTATCATATAAATCTATTGCTTCTTTTAAAACATTATATTCAATATCTATATCAAATTCTTTTAATAAATTAAATGCTAATTCTTTATATTCACTATCTAAATTTTCTTTGTAAAATTCAATTAAGTCTGGTAACTCTTTTGGAACATAAAGACCTCCAAAACTTGCCATTGGATTTAATATTGCTTTTGAGAAAGTAACCTCTTTTTCTCTAATATTATCATTTCCCCTAGTCTCTATAAATTGCATATCTATCCTTATTAAATTTTTTAAAATTGTAACACAAAAAATTTAAAAATTAACTCTTTTTAAATAGAAAAAACTCTTCAACACTTCCACTTTTACCTTTTAATTTTGATAAACTTCTTTTAATTAACTTCCAATTAAATTTATCTACCTCTTTTAAAAACTCTTCTATTGATTTTTCGATTGCAATTTTATCTTTTACTACGCCACTTTTATCTCTTTTTACATTCAAGCCTACTTCAAATTGTGGTTTAAAAAGAATTATAATTTTATTATTTGCTAATTTATTAATGGATGGAAGTACATAACTAAGACTAATAAATGATATATCACAAGTTACTATATCAAATTTATTATTATTATTATTAAATTCCCTAATGTCTGTCTCTTCATATACTTTTACTCGTTTATCATATTTAAGTTTTGAGTGAAGTTGATTTTTACCAACATCTACCGCATTTATCTCTTTTGCACTATTTTCAAGTAAAATTTCCACAAATCCACCTGTGCTTGAGCCAATATCAAGACAAATTTTATCTTTAATATTTATATTAATTTCACTTAAAAAGTTTTTTAATTTCAGACTAGCACGGCTTACATAATTATCTTTTAAATCAATTGTTACTAGTTTTTTCTCTTCTTCAATATTAAAAGATGGTTTTGTAATAACTTTATTATTAACTTTTACTTTTTTATTTTTTATTAACTCTTGTGCTTTGTTTCTACTATCTACTGAAGAGTTTTTAACTAAATATATATCTAATCGCATTAGACTCTAATATTTAAAATTCTACCAATATTTGTCAATTGGCTAATTTGTGATTTAATCTCTTTTTCATCTTCAACTCTCTGTTGAATCTGTTGTTGAATGTGAGTCTTTACTTGACCCTTATCTAAATTACCATTTGTAGTTTCATTAGAGTTTGAATTAGCTTGATTTTGATACGGCGTCGGTATAAAATATCCTCCGATAGTCATAGCGAACTCCTTAATTTTATTGTTATAAAAGGAGTTAGCAAAAATTATGCCAATATTGTTGTTTTTTATTTAAATGTTATTGTTTAAATTTTGAAAAGTTATTTTGACTTTTTATATATTAAAGTTTTTTATAGCCTTAAAAATAATCCCATATTTCTAATTAAGCCATATTTCAATAATTTATATTTTAATATAATTTTTCTTTTTTCAAAAAATGACTTATTCTCTATATTGATAAAATCATTTAACATATTTTTAGTATTTTTATCTAATTTTTTGTTATATCTATCTAAAAATTCTTTCGCCTGTAATATATTTTTTTGTAAATGTATAATATATAATTCATTTGAATATAATATATTTTTTGCTTTTTTTAATATATTTATATAATTGAACTTTTTAGCACCTGTATCATTATTACTATGTTGTCTATATTTTATAGTTATATCATTTAAAAAATATATTTTTCCAAATCTACTTGCAACAAGTCCTATCCACCAATCGTGCATAATAGAATTTTTTGGTATAGGCATAACTAATTTAGCAAGTTTTCGATTTATCATTGTAGTACAACCTGTAACTGTATTTTGCATTAAAAGTCTATTTAAACTATTTAATTTTGGATTTATATGCTCATAACTCCACATAGAGTTATCAATAGTATTTAAATTTTTATTAACTATTTCCAAATCTGTATGTAATAATAGAGGAATATTACCGTACTTTTTTTCCATTAATCTCATATTATTTAAAGTTTTTTCTATTTTATTGTGTTCCCAAATATCATCTTGATCACAAAACATAAAATATTCACTGTTAGTATTTTTCAAAGCATATTCTATAAGAGCGGAAAAACTTCTTTTAGCTCCAATATTTTCTTTTGTATCTAAAACTTTAATATTGTAGTTTTTTAATATATTTATAGATTTATCTATACTACCATCATCTCTTACAATAATTTCAAAGTTTTTATAAGTTTGTGAAAATAAAGAATCAAGTTGTTCTTTTAAATATTTTTCACCATTATATGTTGAAAGGAGTATTGTTAATTTATTAAATTTCATTTAAATTCTTATCAATAACTTTTTCCTCTTCATAAATAGTTTTTAAAAGTCTATTATTAATTTTTTTATTGCTTATATATTTTGATGATAGTTTTTTAATTAAAAAATAAATAATAATTGAAGACAAACTAATAAATCCTCCAATCATAATATTTTCAAAACTACCTAATAATAATATATCTTTTAATGAACTAGAAAATGATGATATCAAAAAAGTCATAGGCAATAAAAAAATAAAGCTAATAAAAAAATGTGTTAAGAAAGATACTCTAGTTAATCCAAATAAATAACTAAAAATATTTGTTGGAAATACAGGATTAATCCTTACAAATGCAACAATTTTCCATCCTCTTTTATCTACTTGATTAAGTATCCAGTTCCAAGATTTAAAATTTATTTTTTTTTTAAAATAATCTCCAGCAATATATCTTGCTAATATAAAACATATTGTAACTCCTATAATAGAGCCTATAAAAGAATACAAAGTTCCATAAAAAGGTCCCCATAAAATACCTGCCCCAATATTTAAAGGCAATGTTGGTATAAAAAAAACTGAAGATAAAATAAAAATTGCAATAAAAATAAGTGGACCAGATACAGGATAAGATTTTACATAATTAAAGAAATCATCAGGTGAAAAGAAACCCATTTTTCTAAAAAGAAAAATAAGAATTATAAAAGTAAATATAAATAAAATAAGAAAAATCTTAAATTTTTTACTTCTCATTCTTATCTCTTAATAATTTAGGCTTAAATTTTTCAAAAATAACTTGAGTCATATAGGCTAATCCCCATCTAACAATTTGTAGTTTTCTTTCTCCTCCAATTCTTGCTGGTTCTGGAGATTGAATATCTGCTGATTTAAAACCCTCTTTTGCAAATCTAGCTGATAGAATAGGTTCAACTCCTATATTTGTAAAGTACATTTTTTCAAATAATTTATATGTAGATTCTTTATTTAACTCTAATGTATTAAAGAGTTCTGTTCTATATATTCTATAAATTGTCATTGCGTCAGAATAATTAGCTTTAAATAAAAAGTTTATTGTTCCTGTAAAAAGCCAATTACCGAAAGCGGTAATAATATCATCGTCTTCACTCTTTATACCTCCATAGTACCTAGAACCAATTACCATATCGTAATTATCCTCTTTCAATTTTTCTATTAATTTTGGTATATCTTCAGCAGGACTATTTCCATCTGGTGAAAAAGTGATTACATATTCACCTTTGATAAGAGGCCACACTTCTCTATAAGCATTATTTAAACCCTTCTCTTTTTGAATGTAAACATCATATCCCATCTCTTTAGAGTACTCTACAGTTCCATCGGTAGAACCACCATCTAAAACTAAAATTTGGTCTATCCATTCTTTATTTACTTGAGGCATAATAGCCTTCATACCTTCTATTTCATTCCACGCAACAACTAATAGTGTAACAGTCATTTTATTCCTTATTTTATTATTTTTAATCGATTTTAGTCCAAAAAGTTCCATTATTCCAAGTGATTTTTGTTAAATTTATATCATAAACTTTTAACTTCCAAGATGGAACAATTAAGGTGTTTTTTGATATAAAAAATTCTGCTAAAACATTATTTTCATTTATCAAATAATGTTTATCTCTATAAGATGAAATTATAGCTATTTTATCTTTATCATTATTAACATAGTATAATCCAGTATAATTTTTATTCTTTTTCAATTTATCATCAAAATATTTTGTTGTGATAAAAGTTACTAATGAAAATGAATTTTTTGTATAAAAAAACTTTGAAAATTTTTGATTTTGTTCTTTATGGGTCTGAAAATCAAAAATACCTATTAAGCTATTATCTATTTTTTTAAAATTTTTTATAATAGTTGATAACTTATTATTAATTAAGATGATTAATGAATTATTTTTAACCATTAAATCAACTTTTATTTCATTGTTTTCTTTATTTAGCATAGATAACGGAAAGTTGTTAAACCTATCAGAGATAAGACCATTTTTAATATAATGAATATAGCCCATTTTAATTTTTTTATTAAAAACTATTAATGTAAAGTTTTTATTATCTAAATAATTTAAAACTATTCCACCATCATAAGGATTATCAATAACTAAACCTATCCT
>JADGEE010000005.1:14829-65960 GCA_016744535.1 Campylobacteraceae bacterium | reverse complement strand
ATTTATACTTTTTTATATTGATAATTTAATTGTAAATTATACTCTATTATCTATATTTTTACTTAATTATAAAAATATATTAAAATATCCTCTTAATTTTGATTAAAATTTTATTTAATCTATCTTTAAAATAAATTTTATTTTTATCAACTCTATAAACTATATTAAATTTATCTTCTTGAAAAATCTCTTGGGAAAAGTTATTTTTCTCTTTAGTTAAATTTTGAGAATTAAATATCGGTTGTGCTAACATAATATTTCGCATAATCTCTTTTGGATAAAATTTACTTAAATAGTTATTATTAAAAACCTCCTTTTTAAAACAGTTACCATTTAAACAGATACTTTTTTTATAGATATTCATATCTAATATTGGCGTACCTAGTCCAAAAATTTTAATTGAAATTGACTTTTTATTTTGATTTATAAAGCCACTATCATAAAATTTAAAACTATTTGTCTTAAATAAAATAGTGTAACTTCCACTCTTTAAAACCTCTTTACTTGAACAGCCTAAAAATAAAAATATTGCAAAAAATAGCGAGATTAATTTCAATTCATTTCCTTTAATGTTTTTTTAAGTTTAAATAGATATAATTTCATTTCAATTTTAACCGTTGGCCCCTTCGTCTAGCGGTTAGGACACCGCCCTTTCACGGCGGTAACAGGGGTTCAAGTCCCCTAGGGGTCACCATTTTTTCTACAAATTTTATAAAAATCAAATTTAAATTTTTTATCCGTCCTTTTTAAAGAATTAAAATAAATATATATCACTCTTTTTTCTCCCCCCCCCTTTTTTTAAACTTTTAAAAACTATAACTCCTATAAAAAATATTTTGTTATAATAATCAAACTACTATTAAAGAGGTTTGAATGTTATACAATTTTTCACATTTTAGTGATGCTTATATAGAATCTAGAAAATATTTAAAAGAAAATATTATTGCTAAATTTCCACCTTATATAACTTTTCAACTTGTAAATAGATGTAATTTCAGATGTATTATGTGTCCTGTAAGTTATATAAAATCAAATACAAATGAGTTAGATTTTAATCTCTTTAAAAAAGCAGTTGATGAAATAGCAAAATATGGTTCTTTAATTCGTTTTATTGGTTATGAAGAGCCACTACTTTATTCAAATATTAAAGAGGCTATTTCTTATGTAAAAAGCAAAGGTTTGAAACTTCATATAACTACAAATGGAAGTCTTTTAAGTGATGAGTTAATTAATTTTATAATAGATAAAAAAGTTGATAGTATAGTTTTCTCATTTCAAGGTTTAAGTCAAAATGAGTATATGACTATACGAAATGTAAATGCAACTAAATATAAAAAAGTTCTAAATAATATTCAAAATTTATATAAAAAAAGAGTTGATACAGTTCCATTTATGAAGATAACTACAACTATCACTAAAAGAGATAATTTAAATTCAAAAGATGAATTTATAAAATCACATTCAAAATATAGTGATGAAGTTCAAATAACAGGATTTACACATTTTATTCATATTGATGAATTTTTTAAAAAGCCTAAAATTTGGAGTGAATTAAATATTGAAAAACCAACTCAAAAAGAGAGTGTTAAATGCTTTTTACCAAATTATGAAATGTTAATTAAACATAGTGGAGATATTATTCAATGTTGTGGAGCGTTTAGTGATGAGATGAGAATTGCAAATATTAAAGATTCATCTCTTTATGATATTTGGCATTCAAAAAAAGCAGATAAAATTCGTAAAATAATAAATAGTGGGAACTTGACTTGCTTTAGTGATTGCAAAGTTTGCCCCATTAGATACTCTTATGATGAAATTGAAAATAGTGTAAGTGATATGATAAAAAATTAAGGAGAATTTAGTGAAAAAAGAACAGAGTATGTTTGAAAAAAATTTAGAAGCACTTTTAGAAAAAAATGCTCTTTTAGCTGCAAAAGTTTTAGCAATTACAGAGAATAAAAAATATGAAGTATTTCAAGGAAGTGATCCAGTTGATATAAATATTTTTGATAAAGAGAAAAATGTTCCTATTTATCAAAATAGTGTGGAGGAGACTCTTGCTAAATTTAATGAAATTGAAGATAAACAAATTTTAAATCCATATTTATACTTTTTTGGAATAGGTAATGGTATTTTGATTAAAATGATATTAGGTAATGAAAAACATAAGAGAATTACAGTAATAGAACCTGAAGCTGAAATGTTTTATATAGCTTTAAATTTTGCAGATTTTTCACAAGAGATTAGAGACAATAGATTACTTCTTTTTACAGCAAGTGATTTTTCTTTTCCTATTGCAGAGATGATGATATCCCACGCAGATGCTAGAATTTACTCAAAAGTTTACCATTTGGAGCTAATACAGCCATATTATGGACTTTTTAAAAATGAAGTTTTAAAAATTAATGCTGATATTACAAAAGCGATAAATCATATTATTGTAGGACACGGTAACGATGCGATTGATTCACTTGTTGGGGTTGAACATCATACTAGAAATTTACCAGTTATGCTTAAAAATCCAAAATTTAAAGAGTTTGTAAAACATAAAAACTCTGAAATTTGTATTATTGTATCTGCTGGACCTAGTTTAAATAAACAACTAGAGTTACTAAAAAAGATAAAAGAGAATGTCACTATTATGTGTGTGGATTCCACTCTGCCTATTTTAGTTCAAAATGGAATAAAACCTGATATTGTCTGTTCTATGGAGAGAGATGAGCTAACAGCAAAATTTTTTGAAAAAACACCAGAAGATGAGCAAGAGGGAATTATATTTTTATCTGCTTCACTTCAACACGAAACACTTTTAAGGGCAATAAAAAAAGGGACTAGAATTTTAGCTATGAGACCATTTAAATACTCTAAATTCTTTGGCTTAGAGGATTATGGATATGTGTGTTATGGAATGAGTGCTGCAAATATGGCTCACGAATTAGCATTTTTTATGGGATATAAAACTTGTGTTCTAATCGGTCAAGATTTAGCTTACTCAAAAGATGGTAAAAAAAGCCATACAGATGGACATATTTTAGGTGATGATTTTGAATTTAAACATAACTTTCAAGATGTCTATTTAGAAGCTTATGGTGGAGAGGAAAAAATTAGAAGTCATACTATTTGGAAAATGTTCCAAAACTTTTTTGAAAAAAATATCCACGACACAAAACACGCTCTAAGAACTATTAATGCAACAGAAGGTGGAGCTAAAATACACGGAGCTGAAGAGATAACATTTAAAAAAGTTTGTGATACTATTGTAGATAAAAATTTTAAAAAAGAGTTAATAAAAATTGATTATCCAACTAAAGATGAATATGAAAAAAATTTAGCTCACGCTAATAAAAAAATTGACGAAATGGTTGAAGTTGGTGAAAGAGTAAAAGAGAAAGTTGAAAGTGTCTTTTTAGAGGTTGCAAAAGCTTGTGAAGAGCTTGAAAATTTAAATGAAAAAAATCAATTAGAACACATTGATTTTAATAAATTAAATAACTTATTAGATGATATAGATGAGGTAAAATCAATTTTTGATGATGATATAGATTTTATAAATATTTTCTTTTACGCAATTCAATCATATATAATTCATCAAGAGCTTGAACTTGCTAAAATTCAAATTAGTACCCCTAAAGATGAGATGGGAAAAAAGACTAAAATGATTGATTGGATTATGAAACATAAATATTGGCTATTTTCACTAGCAGGTGGAATTAATGCTCAATTAGAAGTTATAAAAAGAGCTAGAGAAAATATGATTTTTGATTTATAAAATAAAAATATTCTAATCTATCTCACTAAATTTTGCAATATCAAAAAGTTTTTCTTCTCTTAATAATTTAATTTGATATTTTAATAACTCACTATTTTTTTGAATTTTATCTATCATCTCATAAAAATATCCTTCTTTTGCATAAAAGAAAGCATTTTCATTTTTTATCTCTTTTGGTTTATATTTCAAAACAGTACTTGCAAAAAAGTCGGCTGAACGCTCTATCTTATCTAAAATAATAACTAAAAAGGCTTCATACTCTATTCCCTTTTCTAGCGAAATATCATAACCTTTTAAATCAATTTTATAAATTCCCTTTTTATCTGTTTTAGGTAGTTTTGTCTCTAGTATTGGCTCAATTAAATCATCTCTATTTATAATTAAATGCACATCTCCACCGTAATTATTTGAGATAAAATAGTAAAGAGTAGGTGAACTTAGAGTTGTTAAACCCTCTCTAAGTGGAGCTAAAAATGTCATTCTTGATGGAGTTGTTAAATTATGCTCTACTCCTCTACTCATTCCACGAGACATTCCTCTACTCATTCCACAAGACATTCCTCTACTCATTCCACGAGACATTCCTCTGCTCATTCCACGAGACATTCCTCTACTCATTCCACGTGACATTCCTCTGCTCATTCCACGAGACATTCCACGAGACATTCCTCTGCTCATTCCACGAGACATTCCTCTGCTCATTCCACGAGAAGTTGCCTCTCCTCCCTCTCTTCTTCTAATTTCACCACTAATATCTGGCTCATTAAAAACTATTGTTAAATCCATATTTGCAAACGATGGAAAAGCTAAAATTAAAATTAGTATAAATATTTTCATTTTTTCTCCCTATAACCAATTACCGATTAAAAGAAATGGAGCCCAATAGCTTGGGTGTGCATATCTCTTCTGTTTAAGCAGTTTTATTTGTGCTTTTTGTAATGCTTTTGCTTTAGAATCTCCAATTGTTAAATTCTTGTAAAATGCTCTTATTCCAATTGATGTCGCCTCATCATCTACAAACCATAAAGTAGCTATTGCACTTTTTGCACCTGCTCTAAGCCCAACTCCTGCAAGTCCTAGTGCTGAACGCTCATCTCCTAAAGCACTTTGACAAGCACTTAGGGTTAAAAGTTCTATTCCCTCTTTATATTTTGTCAAATTTAGTAAATTTTGTAACTTTTCCATAGTGA
Source organism: Campylobacteraceae bacterium (assembly GCA_016744535.1). Classification (GTDB taxonomy): domain Bacteria; phylum Campylobacterota; class Campylobacteria; order Campylobacterales; family BB28; genus BB28. Next base: position 61,001 of record JADGEE010000005.1, on the reverse strand, counting down.
GTTTTTTATTGTAAGCGAGTAAAAAGCTATCTTTAGGCTCACCCATAAAAACTCCGTGAGTTGCAATATGAACTATTGAATAATCATTTGCTTTAAAATTATCTATTAAATTTGCTAGTGTAAAATTAGAATTTTTAATAACTTCTTTAGCTGAAATTATCTCTTTTACTTCATTAAGTTCTTTTAATACATTTGGAAGTGCTGAAAAGTCTTGTCTAGCTTCTGATATTCCACCTACAAAAAAATTTCTATTTTTAAATTTACTCAAATCTGTTAATTGCATAGATAGTGCAGTTACTATCTCATAATCCTCTATCAAAAACTTTTTACCACTATATAGAGTAGAAAAAGGAATAAGTCTTAAGACTCCATCAGGTGCGATTAATAAAGTTTTTATATTTTTATTTTTAAGTATTGGTTCAATATCTCTTATCAAAATATCATAAAGCTTTTTTGCACCGTAAAAAAATCTCTTTGTAACTCTAGTTTGAAGTTTTTGCCTAAACTCTCTCACTATATTATCAAACTCTATAAAATTTATATCAAAACTACTAAGAGTTATTTTGTCATTAAAAACTATCAATTTAACTACTCTATTTGGCAGTGCTATTGGATAGAGTATTGCTGTATCTTTTGGTGGAGATGTAAGCGATTTTATTTTAGATTTATACTTTAGTAGACACTCATCACTAAAAATATTTTCAAGCTCCATATTTTTAAGAGTCTCCATAATTTCAATAGCTTCTCTTAAATATTTCTCATTTTTTGATTTTTCAAATTTTTCTATAATCAATTCAACTAACCCAATATAGACAGGTTTTACACTCTCTTTAAAACTATCTTTAAAATTTCTATACCCCTTAAAGAACTCTTTTTTAATTGGTGTAAGTGTTTTTATAGCCTCTTTATAAACTTCAATAGCTTCATCTTTTTGTTTTAACTCATTTAAGAGTCTTGCTAATTGCCACTGCCAAAAATATAAAATTTCAGGCAACTGATATGCCTCTTGAGCATAAAAGATTGCACTTTTTGTTAATTTTAGGGCTTGGCTAAATTGTCTATTATCTTCATAAACTTGTGCAAAATATCCATAAGCTAATGATTTTACTTTAGAGTCATCAAATTTTTTCGCAATTTTTAAAGCATCTTTTAAAACCTCAAAAGATAAATTAAAAAACTCATCATCTCCACTATTTTTAAGTAAAATTCCAAAAGTTATCAGTACTTGAGATTTCTCTACACTCTCTTTTGCTTTTGAAATTTCACTAAATGCCTCTTTTGCAAATTTTAACTTATCTTTATCATTTATCTCTATTTCAGTTAATAATAAATTTGTTAAAAGAGTAAATTTTAAATTTTCATTTTTTGTTAGAGTTAATGCTTTTTTAAATTTAGCTTTTGCATCCATAAAGTATCCATCAATCATATCAACTTTAGCAGATAAATTTAAAATAGAAACTTTTATAACCTCATCACTAATATTTAAATCTTTAGCTTTTTTTATATACTCTTGGGCTTTCTCAACTGATTTTATAGAGAGATATGAATCTGCTAAAGCTATATATAAAAAAGATTTTTCTCTATTAGTTTGAGGATTTAAAGTCTCTAAAATCTCTTTTGCCTTATTATGAAAGCCTAAAGTTTGGTGAGTTTTTGCTAAATTTAAATTTTTATTAAATTCACTATTTGCAAAAAGAAAAGTTGCAAGTAGTATTAAAATTACTATTTTCATTTTTTACCTTTAAAACAGATTATAAGTTATCTGAAAGTGAACACCATCATCTTGTAAGTTATTTTCATCATTATGATTTATATCTTTTAGGGGGTTTGCTAAATATAACTCAAAATTAAAATCTTTATAACTATAATTAAATCCTAATCCTAAACTTGAAATTGTTTTCGTATCTTTAACACTCTTATTAAAACCTCGACCAATATCAAAAAATGGAATTACCAAAACTTTTTTAACTGGAATTTTTAACTCAATTGATGAATTTACGCCACTATCACTACTAAATTCACTCTCACGATAGCCTCTTACACTCATAACTCCACCAATAGAAAATCTCTCACTCGGTAGTAATTCATTATCAGTTAAAAATAGATTTGTTTTAAAGAAAAATTCACTCTTTAAGAAATTTAATTTTTTTAAATATTGAAGTTGTCCGAGCCAAGTTATAAATTCGCTATCAGCCCCTAAGTCGTTTTTAGTTGCTCCCAAAAAATTTCCACCAACTCTAAGAGTTGATTTAGTAGCTAAGACTTGATTTAAATCTCTTTTAATGTATCTTGTAAAAAACTCTACTGCTGAAACTGAATATTTTCCATCATCAATTCCCTCTATAAATGAAAATGGCTCATAAAATAGATAAGTCTTTGCACTCTTCTTTTCAACTCCTAATCCAAAAGAGAGAGAATTTTTTAACTCTTTTAACTCATATAAAAACATTATTTTTGCACTATTTATTCTATTTTCTATATTTAAATCTTTGAAATAATCAGTTACAACTTCACTATCACTAGAGTTTAAACTAAATTCAACTGAAAAATTTTTATTAATTGGAACTTCATAATTTAATAGATAATCTCTTGCACCTTTAGTTATTCCATATTTAAAACCTAAAGCATCTCCATTTTTTGTTAAACTTAAATGTCCTAACTCAATTTCGCCATACTCTGAACCAACTGTTGGAAATTTATAGTTATTAAATCTTAAATTTCCATAATACGGCTTTGATTCTTTTAAATCTAAAATAAGAGAGGCTTCACCTTTATTAATTGACGGAGATAACTTTGCATCTATATTTTCAACTACTGGATTATCTTTTAAGAGCATTAGTGATTCTTGTAAATCATTTATATTCAAAAGTTTTTGATTTAATTTTGAAAAAGTCAATCTATCTTTTATGTAATTCTCTTTTAAATATTTATTACCTTTTATCTCAAAATTTGAGACACTTCCTTCTACTATTTTAAAAGTAATAATCCCATCTTTTATATTTTGTTCTGGTATTATTGCCCCTGAATTTATATATCCATTATCAATATAATATTTTGTTACTAAAACTCTAGCCTCTTGAAGTTTGTAGCTATCAATATTTTTATTTAAATACTCTTTTAATAACTCTTTTAATTCACTATCACTAAAAACAGTATTACCTTCAAATTTAAACTCTTTTATTAAAAGAATATCTGTTGTAGCTAATGTCTTTTTTTCTTTAATTACTGGAAACTCTACTGCTAAGAGTGGAATTAAAAATATAAAAATTATAAACTTTTTCACTGTTTTGCCTTAAATAGGATTGGTTGATAATCATCTATCATAAGTGGTAGTCCATCTTTTTGCTCAACAACAAAACTACTAACTCCCTCTCGCTTTTGACAAGATTTTTTCTTCCATTTAGAGATGTCTAAAAAGTTTGTAGGTAGATTTGCTAAAGTATTACTCATATCAACTTCAACAGCGTCAATATTTATCTCTCCATCTCGTCCAAATTTAGAAGAGGCTAAAATTTTAGAGTCTGTTGATTCTATAAAGTCTCTTGCACTAATATCAATATTTCCACCATCTCCCTCATAAGCATTTGCAAAAAGTTCAGATGAGTTTAAAACGCTATAAGTTGGTTTAAAAATTTTAACATTTCCACCATTTCCATCACCACCTTTTACACTTGTAGTAATTTTTGAATTTCCTAAATAGATGAGTTTATTTGAATTGATTTTAATGCCTCCGCCTCCTGCATCTTCAGCAGAAGTTGAGATGATACTATCACCTCTTAAGAAAAACTCATTTGCACTAATATCAACAGTTCCTGCATATCCTCCATTATTCTCTGATTGACTTCTTGAAGTTATAATTGAGCCGTTAGTTAATTTTAAATTCTCTACTTCTATCTTTATATCTCCACCTTTCCCGCTATCAGTAGAGGCTGAATTTATTGCACTTGCTTTATCTAAAATTAAATTTGTAGCATAAACTTTCACGCTATTTGGGGCATTTTTAGATAAATTTGTACTATTAATAAAAGCTCCATTTAAAAAAGTAATATTAGGTGCATTTAAGAGAACTTCACTACCATTTGTGAAGTCTTCGTTAAATGTTGAAATTGAGCTAAATTGGTATCTTTTTTTATCAAAATTATAACCATAAATTGAATTTTCAAAATACTCTTTAGCTATCTCTTCAAATCCATCAAACACTATTGATTCCGTTGCATTTAAAGTTACTTTTCCACCATTACCATCACCTTTAATAGATGCTAAAATTCTAGCACCATTATTAAAGTTTATATTTTTTGCATTTAAATTTATATCTCCAGTATTGCCCGTATTGGTTAAATCTGGTCTTGGTCTAATTCCAGCTTGAATAGAAGTTACTCTACCTCGATTTTCACCTGTAAAAATTATATTTTCATCTGCTATTAAAGTTATATCTCCTACATTACCTATATTAAACGAGCTTGAATCTATATTAGCACCATCACTAAAAAGAATATTTTTAGCCTTTAAAGTTATATCTCCTGCATCTCCACTACCTTGTGTTAGAGTAGTTATGATAGATGTATCTTTAGGTGTAACTATTGGCAATTTTATTTTCTCATTTACTCCGCTAAAAACAATATCCTCTTTAGCACTTAAATTTATAGTTGCTCCATTTGCAAGACCAGCTGATGCACCCATAATATTTGAACCATTTAAAAATTTAATATTTTCTGCTTCTATATTAGCTTTAGCTAATTTTGATTTGAAAGTCACTAAAGCAATAGATCCTTTATCCATAATAAAATTATTAGCAATAATATTTATTCCTAAATTAGCATTACTATTACCTTGAATAGATTCACTTAAATTAATGAAAAAATCATTTACTTTTATATCTCCGTACTTATTAAAACTATTTTCTAATGTATTTAAATTGACTTCTCCATCAGAATTTACAGCAATTAAATTTATATTTCCACTACTAACTTTTAAGTTACTAATAGCTTTTCTATCAAGAAGTGGTATTTTATCTCCATTTTTATCTAAAATAGCCTCTCCCGCTTGTTCTAAAAATAATTTTTTACCTTGTTGTTCAAATTGTTTATTAAAAAAAGTTCCATTCTCTAAAAGTATTTCACCTGCTACTATATTTAAATTTTCACCACTTTTTAAAATTATACCTTTTGAACTCTCCTCTCTTAAAGCGTTATCATCTGTTATTTTTATATCACCTTGACCAGTTATGCTAATAGGTGCAAAATTATCACCCAAAAAACCAAAAGAGGTTGGAGCAGATGAACTTAAAATAGAGCTTTTAATTGGATTTGCGTACAATATAGATTCATCTGCAAATTTTATATAATCGCCTGTTGAGAGGTGAAGTGAACCCGCTAAATTAAGTTTTGCATTTTTACCAAACATTATTCCATTTGGATTTAATAGATATAAATTTTGAGCATTTGAATTTAATTTACCATCTATAAAAGATTTTTCAGAACTTATTCTTGAAATATTATTAGTAATACTTTCATCTTTAAAAGTTAAAGATTGTCCATTATCTATACTAAACTTTTCAAAACTAAAGAAGAGATTATTTCCCTTTTTTACTCCACCACTTACCAAATAGTTAGAATTTGTAAAATCTACAAAAGTATCTAATCCATTTGGAATAACTTTACTATCTGCTAAAGCTAAGCTAACTATTAAGCTTATAGTTAATATTTTTTTCATTTTAAACCCTATTTTTTAATCCAAAAACCTTCGCCTCTATTTATAACTTGTGGATTTTTAACCCACTCACCTCTACCTCTAAATACAAAAATTGTTGTATATTCTTCAAAATATGATAAGTCCACTCCATTTCCTAAAAGATACCACTCATTAGATTCTAAAAACAACTCTCTATCATAGATAAAACCTTCAAAGTTAAGTGTATATTTATTATCTGAAAAGACCCAATAACCCTGTTTATGTTTTAAAATTTGAGGATTTTTTGTCCATTTTCTATTGTTATAACTCCAAATTGTATCACTCTTAAATTTATCTGAAAAAATATAACCTGATATTGGAATAGAGATTAAATTCCAACCCTTCTCTAATTTTAATGATAAATTCTCACTCTCATTTAAATTATCTTTTAAATATATTCCGTCGGTATCTATTCTTAAATCATTTAAGTTAGAAAATGTAAAATTTTCATCATTTTTTTGAGTTTTAATATTACATTTACCTCTAAGTAAAGTTACCTCTTTTGATTTATTTAATTTCGTAACTTCTTTAAAAGTAGATGTCTCTAATGGAGTAAATATAACTGTTAAATTAGTATCTATGTTTATAGAAAACTCTTTATCAGTAGTATAATTTGCATCTATTTGAATTTGAGTATTAATATCTATACTATTTTCACTATTTTTATAAGTATCAATTGATAATCCACCATCTAAGTAAGAGCTTAACATTTCATAACTAACTATCTCTTCTAGCTCATAATAAACGATTCCTAAATTTCTATTTTTATCTATTTTAGGTACTAATTTGCTAATTATTGCAAATAAAACTCCATTTTTATCAAATTTCATTTCATAATTAAGAGAGTTATTGTAATCGTTATAAATTGAAGTTACACTTCCTTCTTTGCTTATATTAATATCACTTCCATCAATTCCTAAAAACTCTCTAGTTTTATTATTATCAATATCTTGTAATTCTAATTTAGCTTCAAACTCTCCATCACTATCAATTAAAAATTCAACTCTTTTTTCATCTTTTATTAAAGTTTGTAGCATTTCACCATTATCATTTAATTCTATATTTACACCTGATGGAATATTAAAACTAAAACCCTCTTTTTGTGGATAAATAAAATTTAATTTAAAATTACCATCTTTTAAACTCTCTAATTGATACTCTACATCATTTATATATTTAATAAAAGTTATATTTTCATCAATTTCTATTTGAGTAAAAGGTGGTATTTTTAGTATTGATGGAAGCTCTTTTTCATCTTGTTCAATATCTATTATAGTTTTGTTTTCATCACCTTTAATAAAGCTATAATTTCCATCAAAGCTATAATTTCCATCAAAGCTATAATTTCCATCAAAGCTATAATTTCCATCAAAGCTATAATTTCCATCAAAGCTATAATTTCCATCAAAACTATAATTTCCATCAAAACTATAATTTCCATCAAAACTATAATTTCCATTAAAGCTTTGATTTTTATAAAAAATTGTGTCACTACTTAAAATATTAAATAGAATAAATATTAAAAAAAATACTCTCATTTTTAATCCTCTTTTTTAATCCAAAAACCCTCACCTCTATTTATAACTTGTGAATTTTTAATCCACTCTTTATCTCTAAATATAAAAGTTATTAAGTTTTTATCGAAATCACTCAAATCAACTCCACTTCCTAAAAGCTTCCAGTTACTAAGTTCTAAATCATAAAACTCGATTTTATAACTAAATCCCTCAAAATTCACTACACTCTCATTATCTTCTACAAATAGCCAATAGCCTCTTTTATACTCTAAAAATTCAGGATTTTTTGTCCACTTTTTATTATTATAACTCCAAAGTGTGCCATTTATGAACTTTTTTGAAATATATGCAGATATTGGAATAGAGATTAAATTCCAACCACTATTCAATGTTAAAGATGTGGAGATATTTTTATCTAAATTATTTTTTATATAAATACCTTTTGAATTAACTCTCAAATTATTTAAATTAGATAGTGAAAAGTTTTCATCACTATTATAAACAGAAATATCACATTTACCTGATAATAGAGTTACCTCTTTTGATTTATCTAAATGAGTTATTTCTTTAAAGCTAGATAACTTAAGAGGTTTAAAGTAAATTGTTAAATTCTTGTCTATATCAATATTAAATTCACTATCAGTTGTATATTGAGCTTTAATATTTATAGTTGGTTGAGGCGTTGTTATAGCCAGTGTTATAGTTTGTGGAGTTATAAAGTTTTGTGTATTGATTTGTAATCCACCATCTAAGTAAGAGTTTAACATCTCATAACTAACTATCTCTTCTAATCCATAATAAGCTATTCCTAAATTATTTCTTGATTTTATATTTTTGTCTATTTTAGGGATTACTTTGTTAATAACTGCAAAGAGAGTCCCATTTATATCAAAGTTAATATGATAACTAAGTGAACTATTTTGGTCAATATAGATTGAACTTATATTTGTATCTTTTCCCATTAAAATTCTACTTCCATCAACTCCTAAAAACTCTCTAGTTTTATTTATATCCCCATCTTTAAGTTTTAATTTAGCTTCAAAATTTCCATCTTTAGTGCTTAAAAGTTCAACTCTTTTTTCATCTTTTATTAATGTTTGAGACATTTCACCACTATCACTTAACTCTATATTTGAGCCTGATGGTATATAAAAATCAAAACCTTTTCTTTTTGGATGTCTAAATTTTAATTCAAAATTATTATCTTTAGAGTTCTCAAATTTATACTCTATATTATTCTCATACTTAACATAATTTTCAAAACTACCATCTTCTTTAATAGCTATTTTAGAGAGAAGAGATGGAGTATCAATAGTAATTTTCTCATCTCCATTAAATGGCTCTATATCTATTAAAAAATCTCCATCATCATCTTTTATAGCAATGCTTCCATACTCATCTTCTGATAAATCATAAATTACTCTACCAATCTCATCTTTATAAGTATTTAAACTATTGTGATAATATACATCTTCTAAATATTCATCATAAAGATACTCCTCATCATCTTCATAATCAAAATCATCTATTACTTCATCGATATTATCCCAACTAATATACTCATCTTCCATAACATATTCGATATCATCCCAATCAAAACTATCATCGTCTTCTATAAATTCATCATAAATTTTCTCTTCACTATATTCATCATAGGCTATAATCAAAGTATTACTTAAAATATTAAATATAATAAAGATTAAAAAAAATATTCTCATTTAATAACCTTATTTTTTAATCCAAAAACCCTCTGTTTTATTTATAACTTTTGGATTTTTTACCCAAATATTTTCTCTAAATACAAAAATTGTTGAGCTCTCTTCAAAACTTGTTAAATCAACCCCACTTCCTAAAAGATGCCAAACATTAGATTCTAAATTAGATAAATCTCTACTATAAGTAAATCCTTCAAAATGAATTATATTTGTATCTTTCATAAAAGCCCAATAACCACTTTTATAGCCTAAAAAACTAGGATTTTGCACCCACTTTTTATCATTAAAACTCCAAATTTTTTCACTTTTAAATTTATCTAAATTAATATAAGCAGATATTGGAATAGAGATTAAATTCCAACCATTATTAAGTGTTAAAGAATTACTTTCTATATCACTTAAATCATCTTTTACATATATGCCATTAGAATCTATTTTTAATTCACTTAAACTAGACAATGAAAAGTTTTCATTATTTTTTTGTATTTTAATATCGCATTTACCTGAAATTAGAGTTATCTCTTTTGAGCTATCTAAATAAGTTATCTCTTTAAAAGTTGATAACTCTAATGGACTAAAAGAGACTGTGAAATTACTATCTATTTTTAAAGAAAATGAGCTATCAGTTGTATAATTTGCATCAATTTTAGCTTCTGTATTGCTATTTAATTCTGCTCTATATGATGAGTAATCATAAGTGTCAATTGATAAGCCACCATCTAAATAACTTCCTAACATTTCATAACTAACTAACTCTTCTAACTCATAATATACAATTCCTAAATCACCTCTTTTTTTATTAATTGTTGATGTTTGTGGTGCTAATTTACTAATTGTTGCTAAAAGTGTTCCATTCTCATCAAATTTCATTTTATAACTAAGAGAGTTATTATAATCATTATAAATTGAAGTTACATTTCCCTCTTCACCCATAGATGAATCACTGCCATCAATTCCTAAAAATTCTCTAGTTTTATTATTATCTTTATCTTCAAATTCTAATTTAGCTTCAAATTCACCATCTTCATAAGCATCAAATTCTACTCTTTTTTTGTCTTTTACTAAAACTTCTCTCATTCCACCGTCATCTCTTAATTCTATATCAGAACCTGCTGGTAGATGAAAATTAAATCCTTTTTTTGTAGGGTGTTTAAATTCAAAATCAAAATTACCTTCAGTTGAACCCTCTATATCGTGTTCTATTCCATTATCGTGAGAAATATGATTTGTAAAACTTCCATCATCATTCATCTCTATTTCAGCTCCTGGTGGTGCTTTTAATTTTGATGGTGCTTTATTTGGAGGTCTTAATTTAAATTCAAAATCACCATTATTACTAATATTAAGGTCACTCTCAAATCCACTTTCGTGAATAAATGCACTATGAACACTACCATCATCTCTCATCTCTACGTTTGAGCCAGATGGTGCTTTTAAATTCATCTCTTTTCCGTGAAGTGGTGTCAATTTAACTTTAAAGTTTCCATCAGCAGATGCGTTAAGTTCAGCTTGTAATCCATCATCAGCATCAAAGTATTGATGAAAACTACCATCATCTTTAACTTCTACTTGTGCACAAGCCGGAGCTTTTACACTTAATGATGGTTTACCATCAGAAGGTTGAATTCCAAAGGTTGGAGCCCCGTTTGAATCAATTTCAAACCCAGTAGTACCACCGTCATCTCTTGGTATATCTAAAGTTGTTTTATCATCTCCCTCATTAGCTTCCAAACTTTCAGGATGATAAACCCCTGCATTATCATTACTACAATTATTATTTTCTGGCGGTGGAAGTTTATTTCCATCTGGTGATGTTCCTTGAGCACATTTAGGTGGTGGATTACTACATTCTGATAATGGTTTATGTTCACAATCAGGTGGTAAAATTGCCATACACTCTTGACATACAGGAGATAACTCCTCTTGACAATCTTTAAGTGGGTCTTGTTCACAACTAAGCGGTAATTCAGTCATGCAATCATTTGGTAGAGGTTCAGTTATATTTTCAATTGGTGCTGGTATTGGCTGCTCTATATCTTCTTCACACTCTTGTGGTAAATTAACGCAATCTCCAAGAGGCTTATCTTTACACTCCGTAGGTAACTTCTCTTCACATTCAGCAGAAAGAGGAGGAGGCTCTTGTGCTTGAATTGAAGTAACATTAACAAATAGTGTAATACTAAAAAATATTAAAAATAGTGCTTTCATTTTAAACCTTTTAAAAAAGTTGTTTACTAATATTAGATAAAACTATATTAAATACTAAGGAAATTTTTATTTATCTTATTTATCTTAAGTAACTTTCAAGTTCCAATCATATTAAAAATAAAATTATATATTTGTTAATAACCTTACTTTTGATACAATTACAACTTATTTAATTTTAGGAGTATATATTGATTTTATCTAACATAATTTCAAAGGCTTTTGGCAAAATTGCCAATACTAAGTTTCCAAAATTTATACAAAAATTTATAAACTTTTCATACACAAAACTAATGAGTGTTGATTTAAGTGAATTTCAAAATATAGATAAGTTTAACTCTTTAAATGAACTTTTTACAAGAAGTTTAATAAAACCTAGAGAGTTTGATTTAAGTGAAAAATCTATTATTTCACCTGTTGATTCTTTTGTAACTGAAATGGGTAAATTAAATAAAGAGAAGCTACTTCAGATAAAAGGAATGGAGTATAGTGTAATTGAGTTACTTACAAAAGATATTACATATTTAAATAGAATCTTAGATGGAGATTATGCTAACTTTTATCTATCTCCAAAAGATTACCATAGATACCATATTCCTTGTGATTTAGAAATTAAAAAAGTTATTCATATTGCTGGAAAATTATATCCTGTAAACTTTATATATTTAAAAAAGAAACTAAATCTATTTATAGAAAATGAGAGAGTTATAATTGAAGCTTTAACAGAAGATAAAAAAGTTGTATATTTAGTTTTAGTTGGGGCTTTAAATGTTGGAAAAATGATATTATCATTTGAACCAAAAATAAATACTAATACAGAAGCTGACAAAGTTAAAATCTATAATTATGAAAATCTATTTTTAAAAAAGGGTGAATCTTTTGGATATTTTGAAATGGGTTCAACCATAGTAGCTATTTTTGAAAAAGATTTAATAGAATTAGAGGATATTAAAAATAAAAATGTTAAATTTGGTGATTTAATTGCAAAATTTAAGTAAAAAGGGGTAGTAAAGTGAATGCTTTAATAGTTGATGATGTAGCTATTATTAGAAAAAGTATATCTAAAAATTTATCGAAAATGGATAGAATTGGACAAGTTTATGAAGCAAATGACGGACTTGAAGGATTAAATGTTTTAGAAGAAGATGAGCATATTGAACTTATCATTACAGATTGGAATATGCCAGAGTTAAATGGTATGGATATGGTAATTAAAATTAGAGAAAATCCAAAATTTAAAGATATATATATTATTATGATAACAGCACAAGACTCTAAAGAGTTAGTAATTGAAGCAGTAACGAATGGAGTTGATGATTATATTGTAAAACCATATAATATAGCTACACTTATGAAAAAAGTAGAGAGAGTTTTTAGTACAAAATAGAATAAAGGAAAATATTGTTAAAAGTAGCAATTATCGGAAGACCAAATGTTGGCAAAAGTTCCCTATTTAATCTATTGGCAAAAAAAAGAATTGCCATTACATCAGATATTTCAGGAACTACAAGAGATTTTAAAAAAAGTATAATTAATTTAAAAACTGGTTATGAAGAAGATACAAAAGAGATAGAATTAATCGATACAGGTGGAATTGAAGATAGAGATGAAATGTTTGATATTATCAGAAAAAACTCTATGGCAGTTGCAAATAGTGCTGATGTGATTTTGTTTATGGTTGATGGTAAAAGTATTCCAGATAGTGAAGATAAGAGAATTTTTTATGCACTTCATAAACATAATAAAAATATTGCTTTAGTTATAAATAAAATTGATAATGATAAAGAGTTAGAAAATACTTGGTCTTTTAGTGAATTTGGAGTAGATAGTATTTTTCCAATTTCTGTTTCACATAATAGAGGAACTGTAAAGTTAAGAGAGTTTATTTTATCTTTTATTCCTGATGAGGTAAATAGAGACATAGTTGCAGATGATAATAATGATTTAGATGAGTTTTTAGATAATTTTGATGAAAATGGAAACTTAAAAAGAGAAGAAGATTTAAAAAGAGAAGAAGATAATAGTAAAATAAAAGTAGCAATTATTGGAAGACCAAATGTAGGTAAAAGCTCAATTCTAAATGCTTTAGTGGGAGAAGAACGCTCCGTTGTAAGTCCAATAGCAGGGACAACAGTAGACCCAGTTGATGAGAGTATTATCTATCAAGATAAAGAGATTACTTTTGTAGATACCGCAGGAATTAGAAGAAGAGGTAAAATTAACGGAATTGAAAAATTTGCACTACATAGAACACAAGATATGTTAGATGGAACTGATATTGCAATTTTAGTTTTAGATTCAAGTGAAAGTTTTAAAGATTTAGATGAAAAAATTGCAGGTTTAGCTGATAAATTTAGATTAGGCGTAATTGTTATATTTAATAAATGGGATAAAGTTCATATGACTTATAAAAAAATTGTTGAAGAGTTTAGATTTAAATTTAAATTTTTATACTTTGCTCCAATTATGACAGCATCTGCATTAACTCTAAGAAATGTGGATAAAATAAAAGATAAAATTTTAGAGATACATAATAATTACTCTCAAAGAGTTTCAACTTCAAAACTAAATGATATTATTAAGAAAGCAACAGAGAGACATCAACTTCCATCAGAAAAAGGCACAATGGTTAGAATCTATTTTGCAACTCAATTCTCTACAAAACCACCTAAAATTGCTCTAGTTATGAATAAACCTCAAGCACTTCATTTTAGTTATAAGAGATATTTGGTAAATACACTAAGAGAACATTGTAACTTTGAGGGTGTTCAAATTTCAATTATTCCTAGAAAAAAGGGTGAGAGAGCCGATAACAGCGAAGAAGAAAAAAAACAAAAAGAGAGTAAAAAAAATTAAAACAATTTTTATAACAGCAACTAATACAAATATAGGTAAAACTTTTGTCACAAAACTTTTAATTAAAAATCTATCAAAAAAAGGTTTTAGAGTTGGAGTTTTTAAACCAATTGAGACAGGAGTTGAAGATTCTCCACTTGACGGAAATGAACTATTAAATGAAGTTTATCAATATAATGAAGATTTTATTCACGGTATTTGTGAAGTAGTTCCATATCAATTTAAATTACCAGCCTCTCCATTTGTTGCAAACATAGCTGATAATAATAATAAAAATATAGACTTAAATATATTAAAAAATCATATTAAGAGATTTGAAAATAGTTGTGATATTTTATTAATTGAAGGAGCTGGTGGGCTTTTAGTTCCAATTACAAAAGATTTTTTTATGATAGATTTAATTAAATTTTTTGAAATTGATAAGACTCTTTTAGTAACTCCCTCAAAACTTGGCAGTATAAATGATACTCTATTATCAATAGAAGTACTAAAAAATAGAAATATAAATTTTGAGTGGTGTGTAAATTTATATGAAGATAAAGAGAGCTTTTTTGAAGTAACTTATCCATTTTATGAAGACTGTTTTAAAGATGTAATTATATTAGATAGAGATATTAAAAAATTAATTAATTTATTGAAATTATAAAAAATATGAGAAAAATATTTAATCAAAAATTAATTTTACGAATCTCTAATAATATAAAAAAAGTTTACTCTAGTTTTGATAATAATAATTTTATAAATTCTCATAAAGATATAGATAAATTTGGTTTGCTTGAGAGAGTGAAATTAATTTCAACTAATTTATATCAATTTTTACCAAAAGATTATACTAAAGCACTTAATATATTAATTAATTCACTAGAAGATGAACAAGAGTGTGAATTAAAAGGTTATGATGGATTTTATATAATGCCTTTGGTTGATTATATTTCCACTTATGGAATCGATTATTTTGAAGAGTCTATGAGTGGACTTTATGATATGACTAAAAGATTTACGGCTGAATTTGGTATAAGAGAATTTTTAATTAAATATCCAGATGAGAGTTTAAAACTCTTAAAAGAGTGGGTAAAAGATGAAAATTGTCATATTAGAAGATTAGTAAGTGAGGGAACTCGCCCTAAACTACCGTGGGCAAAAGATTTAACTCAATTTAAAATAGACCCAACTCCTGTAATAGAGTTATTAAATTTATTAAAATATGAGAAAACAAAACTTGTGCAAAAATCTATTGCAAACAGTTTTAATGATATAACAAAAAATAATCCAAAAATTGTAATAGATACTTTAAAAGAGTGGAAAACTAATAATACAAAAGATAAAAATATAGATTGGATTATTAAACACTCTCTTAGAAGTCTCATAAAAGATGGAAATAGAGAAGCCCTAGAGCTAATTGGTTACTCAAATAATATTGATATAAATATATCTTCAATTGAAATTGATAAAAAAGAGATAGTTTTAGGTGAGAGGTTAAATTTTAAGTTTACTATTACTTCAAATAAAGAACAAAATTTAATGATAGATTATATTTTATATTTTCTAAAACAAAATAATAGACACTCTCCAAAAGTTTTTAAATTAACTAAGAAAAACTTAAAAATAAACGAAACTATAACTATAAAAAAATCTCATCTGCTAAAATTTGCAACCACAAGAAAATATTATAGTGGTATTCAAAAGATTCAACTTCAAATAAATGGTATAAAACAAAATGAAATTTTAGAATTTAATTTAATTTAATTAAAATCATTTAATATTTTTTTATATAATTCAATGATAACTTTTTTATTACCTGATTTAATGATATTATCAAATCCTGGTGCAGAGTTTGCTTCAATAAGCCATAATTTATTATCTTTATCAATGGCTATATCAATACCTGTGAAAATTATATCTAATTTATTAAATAGAGGTTTACAAAATTGCTCTATTCTTTTTAATAATTCTATATCTTTTATTAAAATAGCTTTTGTTCCATCTTGATGAAATGGACTTAAATTTCCCGAAAAAACAGAATCTTTAATATCCTTTTTATAGCAAAACTCTAACTCTCCTTTATAAAAAATAACCCTAAATTCATTTTGTATATCGATATACTCTTGTGCTAGTGCTATATAATCATAAGATGAACTATTTTCATTAAAAATAGTGATAAGTGCTTTTTCTAACTCTCTTTTTGAATCTACTTTAAATACATTTATACCCCAAGAACCACGATTTTGTTTAATAATCATAGGATAATTAAAACCTTTTTCAATATCTAAACTAATATCTGAAATATTTGAATTTACAATATATTTAATATATTTTTCATTTAAGTATGGGTCTAAATAAGATTTAGTTTTTGGCATTTTTATAACTTCTTTAAATAAATTATAAAAATAGTCTTTATCTTGACTCAATTGAACGATAGAGTGTGTATTTAATGGTGTTGTCCAATTTACAAATATAAAAGATTTTTTATTTATAATAACTTCTATTAAATTATTGCTTTCGTGATGTTTTTTAAATTCCAAACTCATATCTTTACAAGCTTCAATTAAACACTCTATATTTTTATTCATTTTTAAACTCCTAGTATTTTTGCTTAAATCGGCTATTAATTTTATAAATTAAACTAACACTTTTTGTTATGATTACATTAAAAATAAAAATATGGAGTTGTTATGATAGAGAGATATTCAAGAAAAGAGATGAGTGATAAGTGGACACTTCAAGCAAAATATCAAGCTTGGTTAGATGTTGAAGTTTCAGCAGTTAAAGCGTGGAACAAATTGGGTTTAATTCCTGATAATGATTGTAAAAATATCGCAGATAATGCAAAATTTGATATAGATAGAATTAATGAGATAGAGAAGACTACAAAACATGATGTGATAGCTTTTTTAACTTCAGTGGCTGATTCACTAGGTGAAGAGAGTAGATGGGTTCATTATGCAATGACAAGTAGTGATACAATTGATACAGCAGTGGCACTTCAAATGAGAGATAGTATGAAACTAATTATAGAAGATGTTAAAATTCTTATGGAATCTATTAAAGTTAGAGCAAATGAGCATAAAATGACTTTAATGGTTGGTAGAAGTCACGGTATTCACGGTGAACCTATAACTTTTGGTTTAGTTTTAGCGATTTGGTATGATGAGATTAAAAGGCATTTAGAGAATTTAGAATATACATTAAAAGTAATTTCAGTTGGTAAAATTAGTGGGGCTATGGGAAATTTTGCACACGCACCAATTGAGTTTGAAGAGTTAGTTTGTGAAGATTTAGAATTAAGCCCAGCACCAGTTAGTAATCAAGTAATACAAAGAGATAGATATGCAAAACTAATGAGTGATTTAGCCCTTTTAGCTTCTAGTTGTGAAAAAATTGCTGTTGCTGTTAGACATTACCAAAGAACTGAAGTTTATGAAGCGGAAGAATTTTTTAGTAAAGGTCAAAAGGGAAGTTCAGCAATGCCACATAAAAGAAATCCTGTTTTAACTGAAAATATCACTGGACTTTGTAGAGTTATTAGAAGTTACGCAACTCCTGCAATGGAAAATGTAGCACTATGGCACGAGAGAGACATAAGTCACAGTTCAGTAGAGAGATTTATTTTACCTGATGGATTTATCACAACTGATTTTATGTTAAATAGATTAAATACTGTAATTAAAAATTTAGTAATTTATCCTGAAAATATGATGAGAAATTTAAATTTAACTGGTGGATTAGTATTTTCTCAAAGAGTCTTATTAGAGTTACCTAAAAAAGATGTTTCAAGAGAAGACGCTTATAAATTTGTACAAAGAAATGCGATGAGAGTTTGGGAAGATTTACAACAAGGAAAATCAGCACTTAATGAAAAAGGTGAGAGTTTATATCTACAACATTTATTAAGCGATAAAGAGTTAAGAAGTAAATTAGGTGAAGATGAGATAAGAGACTGTTTTGATTACAGTTACTATACTAAAAATGTAGATAAAATTTTTAATAGAGTATTTAAGTAAAGTTTTTCTTTAAATTAACTATTATTTAATAATAATTTAATTTAAAGAGGATTGGAAAATGCAAAGAGGAGTAGTAAAAGAGGACAAAAATAAAATTTCAAGTAGCAAAAATATATCAAGTGATGGTTCAATGACTCAAATGATGATGAATAGTCCATTAATGCAGAGAAAAGCAGAGGAGCAGAGGGCTATTTTTGGAGATTCTATTGTACAAAAAAAAGAGAATAAAACAGGTTTGCCTGATAATTTAAAGAGTGGAATTGATGTAACACAACTCCAAATTACAGACATATCTAGCTGGAATGAATTTAAAGAAGCATACAAAGTAAAATATAATGATTATCCAGCAGATATGTTAGAAGAATTCGCATTACAAGTAATAAAAGAAGATAATGAATATGATTTTATTACTGCTTGGGATAGGATATATGGTTTAGCTACTGGAGAAATAGAAACATTTACAACATATAAAGTAAAAGTAAGTGAATTAGTACCTCTTTTAGATCTTACACAACATAGGGTAGATTTGGTGCAATATGATGCAGATTCAAAAATAGTTACACAAACACCAAAAGATGAAGATGGTGGTTTACACTACAAACAAGCAAATTTAGAAGATGTTGCGAATACAGAAAATTCAGAATATGAACAAGAAGTTTTAGCAAAGAAGAAACCAATATTTTTTGAAATTCTTGATGATAACCCAGAAACACTTATTACAACAGGTGATGGAAGACATAGAATAGCTGTTTATAATGCTATGGGTATTGAATGGATAGATGCTGAAATTACTCCTACCCAAAAAGATACTTTAGAATTAAGAGGTGTCACTTTAAGTTGATGTATTATTAAAGTCCAGTAGAACGGGTGAAAATCCGTTTTTCCATCTTAATTTATAAATTTCAAAAATAACGGGTTTTCAACCGTCCTACTCAAATTTTTCCCTCTTCTTTTAATTTAGTTAATATCTCTAAATATATAGCTTTTTGATTTTTTATATCTAATGTTTTAAAATCTTCCATTATATTTTCACTAATATTATTAGATTCTATTTTTTTAATTTTATTATCATTAATAAACATTTCTCCTTGACCTGCTATTAACCAATTTGAATCTATTTTAAAAATTTTTATTAAGTTTGCTATTATTTTTTCATTTATACTTGTAATATTTCTTTCATATTCACTAATAGATTTTTGTGAAGTTTCCAATTTATCTGCAAATTCTTTTTGATTTAATTTAAATTCAATTCTAATTTTTTTAATTCTTTCTCCAATAGAACTCAATTTTATTTCCTTTTTTAATATAGTTTAAAGTACTTATAAAAATAAGTAGTATAATATATACATATTAGTTATAAAATATACTATTTAGTGAGAATAAGGAAATCTATATGCCACAACCTTTGATTATAGTAGATTCTAAATTAAAAGTACGAATGATTGATGTTTTAATTGAAGATTTAACAGAAGATTTAAAACTAAGTAAAAAATTTGTGGATAAAAACACTAGGTTAATTATAGATTATGCACTTATTAAACTTCAGTTACAACAATATACTTTTATTATTCCATATGATGAGTTAAATAAGTACAATAATTTAAAAAAACAAGCAAAAAAAGTTCTTTTAGAAATTATAAAATTAAAAAATAAATTATAATTTTACTTAAAAAACACTCTATTTTAATGATTATTTTATTATAATTCTTAATAATATTATAACTTTATTAGGGATAAGCGTGGATTTTTTTAATGATTATAAGATTCAATATACAAAAACTGTTAAGAACCTATTTAAAAAGAGTGAAAAAAATCAAAAATTATTCTTAAGTTTTTATGATATTGTCTTTTTAAATAAAGATAGTAATTTAAAGACTCTATTAGATTTAGAGTATGATAAAGAGCAGTTAAAAAGTATTCAAAATTTTATTTCAAAACTATTTTTGATTGTACTTCGAGACTACTCTAGTTTTCTTTTGAAAGATAAATCAGTTAGTGATGAGCTAAATCTGTTTATTAAAAAGATAAAAGAGATTGATTATTTTTTTAATCAAAAAAGTGAAGATATTGAGAATGAGAAACATATTACAATTGATAATGAATTACTTCAAAAATTACAAGATATAGAAGGAATTTTTAATAATTTAGAAGATGAGAGTGAAAATGATTCTACAAAACTCTTAGAAATTGTAAAAACAAGAGATTTAAAAATAAAAGCTTTGATTTTAATTCACGGTGTTCCTGCTAAATTTGAAATTGAAGTTATATCAATACTTTCAGATAAAATAATACTTAAAACAAATAGTAAAAATAGTTCATATAATAGAGCTGTAAATATGGTAAATATTATATATTTATTAACTCCAATTTCAAAAAAAGTTATTATTGGAAAATGTATAGAAAACAAAGGTTTTATTCACTTTAGCTCATATAAATTTTTAAAATTTGGCTCACCATTTGATAGAAAAAGTATAAAGCTTAATTTAATACACGAAAATTTAGATATAACAATCAAAGGTGCTAGTGGTGAAGTTTTAGCAAAAATATTAGATATATCTATGAATAGTATGAGTAGTTTAATTAAAAAAGATATAGATATAAAAAAAGAGTATTTATATAAAGTAGAGTTTGTATTAGATAGTAAAATTATGCGAATGGATGTAAAGTGCATAAAAAGTATTGAGTTTGATAATTATAAGATTATAGTTTTTATATTTAATTCAAAAATTAGAGCATTTGAAAATATTTTAAATGGATTTATGCATAGAAAACAGTTAGAAATTATAGATAAACTAAAACATAATACAATAGAGACAAATGACAGATGTTTAATTTAAAAATTAAAGAATAAATTTAAGATTTTTATTTAATGAAGAATTTAAACATAAGAGATAAATGGTAGCTAGAGGGAGACTTGAACTCCCGACCTCCGGCTTATGAGACCAGCGCTCTAGCCAGCTGAGCTATCTAGCCATCTGTCTTATGTGGGTAGAATTATAACCGAAAGTATTGCCTTTGTCAAGAGTTTTATTATAAAAAAATATAATATAACTTTAATTAATTAAAGTTATTAATTACTCTCTTAAATACCTCATAAAGTTTTATAATTTCCTCTTTTGTGGTTCTTTCATTAATAGAGTGGATAGTGTCATTTTTTACACCAAATTCAATTGTATCAATTCCAAATTCATTTAAAAACCTTGCATCACTTGTACCACCTGCTGTTGAAAGCTTAGGATATATTTTGGTAACACTCTCAATCGCTTTTACAATATGCTGAATTACTAATGAATCTTTATTTGTTAAAAAAGATTTTGATGATTGACTTATAGTTAAAGTATAATCCATATCTTTAAAATATTTATGTACAAATTTTTCTACATCTTCTTTTGTGGTCTCTGTTGAATTTCTAATATTAAACATCATCTTTAAATTTGCAGGAGTAACATTTGTAACTTCCATTCCAGCTCTAATATCTGTTATTACAAATTGACTAGGTGAAAAAAATTCATCTCCATTATCTAAATTAATTCCAGCCATAAAAGGTAATACTTGAGCTACTTTATGAATTGGATTTTTAGACTTTTCAGGATATGCAGCGTGTCCTTGAATACCTTTTTTTTCAATTACGCCATTGATAGAACCTCTTCTTCCAACTTTTATCGAATCTCCAAAAACCTCTTCGCAAGTTGGCTCTGCTACAATTGCATAATTTGGTAAAAAGTTTTTCTCTTTTAAATATCTAAGTACTTCAATTGTTCCATATTTTGCATCACCCTCCTCGTCACTTGTAAGGATTAATGAAATAGTTCCATTAAAGTTTTCAGTCTCTTTTACAGCTTGGATAAAACTAGCTAAGCCACTTTTCATATCTTGAGTGCCTCGACCATAGATAAAACCATCTCTATGAGTTGCAACAAATGGATCACTATCCCAACCATCACCTGCTGGAACAACATCAATATGCCCTGCAAAACTCAAATGAACACCATCTCCAAACTTTTTATATAAAAATAGATTTTTAACATCTTCTTTATCTATTTCAACTACTTTGAAATCACTTAAATACTCTTTTATAAATTCGAATGCTCCATCATCAGTTGGAGTAATTGATTTAAATGCAATTAATTTCTCAAAAAGTTTTATTACATCCACAATATTACCTCTTTTTTGTCCAATATCCCTCACCTTTATAGATAACTTTTAAATCACCCTCTGGATAAGTAATCCAATTATTATCTCTATATACAAAATAGTAGCTATCACTATCACTCAATCTTAAATTTCTATCTGTAGTTAAAGTTTGCCACTCATCTGTAATTTGATATGAGTTGGTTACTCCTGTATTTTCAAATATATAATTTTTATTTTTAGTAGACCTTAACCAAAAACCTTTTCCAGATTTTACTGTTGCTGGATTTAATACCCATCCATTGTTTCCTATGTAGTTATAAATGATATCTGCAAAATTATTAAACATATACTCTGTGCTTAAATTATCAATATTTACATTTCCTATTAAATTCCAACCAATTTTTATATTTTTACTAAAATTTGTAATTAATGCTCTATCAACAGCATCTTTGGTATTAACTAATCCATATCCATACTCTTCATTAAAAGTATAATTATCTTTTGATATATATTCTAAATTCCCAGTTTTTTGTGTAGTTGAGTATAAAATATCTTTTACTTCATCTCTAGTTAAATTTGGATTTATAGCTAAAATATCTGCAATGACTCCAGCTACAATAGGTGCAGAGAAACTTGTTCCAATCAATTCACCTGACTCTGAAAGGGTATAATTACCACTAGAAAGACCTTCGTTTTCCATAATATCAGTTGAGCTAATTCCTAAATTATTCTCTCCTAAATATCCACCTGGGGCTACTATGTCTAATTTCTCTCCATAATTGCTAAATACTGAACGCTGATTGTATTGGTCAATTGCACCAACTCCTATAACTTCCTCTATTGCAGATTCATCGTCTTTCCAATCATCTTGTGTGTAATAATCATTTCCAACGGCAAAAACAATCAAAGCACCTTTTCCATCTCTTCCATTTGTTGCTAAATCTACAATAGCATATTTAACAGAATCACTTACATCATAAGTTCCCCAACTACAATTTATTACATCTATATTTTTCTCTTTTAGCCAATTAAATGCTTTTACAATTAAATCATCACTTGTATTTTCTATACGTTTTACACCTATTAAAAAACTCTCTGGAGCTATACCAATAATTCCTATATTATTCTTACTTGCACCTACAATCCCTGCAACTGCCGTACCGTGATAAGAATCTGTATCAATTTCATAATGTAGGGGATGTGCATCATCATTTGAGTTATTAACATTATAACCAAATAGATAGTTATTTTTTAAATCCTCGTGAGTATAATCAACTCCATTATCAAAAATAGCAACTTTAATTCCTGCACCTTTTGATATACTCCACGCCTCTTTTGCTTTAATTGTATCTAAATGCCAAGAATATGGTAAATCTAAAAAGTC
The DNA here is from genome assembly GCA_016744535.1 of Campylobacteraceae bacterium. Taxonomy (GTDB): domain Bacteria; phylum Campylobacterota; class Campylobacteria; order Campylobacterales; family BB28; genus BB28. Next base: position 37,459 of record JADGEE010000005.1, on the reverse strand, counting down.
ATCTTCTCTTAAATTTCTATTTAATTTTAACCTATTCTCTCTTTTTTGTAAAAAGTTAGGAGCTGAAAATTCTGTTAAATTATCTTCATAAAGTTTTGCAGAAATTTTTAAAGCTTCAGTGGTATTTTTAGCCTCAAATTTATAAATATCACCAATTTTTTCTATAAATTTAATATTTTTCATATTTTTAATTTTATTTAATGCTTTTTCATCTTTTGGCTTTAAAAGAATAGAACTTAACACAATTTTAGAATCTATATGTCTCTTTGATTTATCTATAAAAACTTTTTCACCATTTTGATAATAGTATAAATCTCCACCCCATAGTGAAATAAACACTATGGGCATAAGTTTTATAAATTTCAATTCATCTCTTAGTTAAAAGGGTTTTCATAAAAAACATACTCTGTTGAATAATCACTAAACTCAAAATACATCTTTTTTTCATTATCATCAACTTTATAATTTTCATTTAAATCTAAATATCCATAACCATATCTATATGGTCTAGGAGTATCTTTATCTGTTCCATACGCAGTTGAAATTTTATCAATTTGGATAAATTTTTTCATTAATTTTCCACCAGAATAGATATCTAAAACTCCATCACTTCCTGTAAAATTTTGTAAAGTTCTACTTAACTTATTTTGCGTCTCTTGTGTACAACCTGTAAAAATAAAAACTAAAGCAATAGTAGTAAATAAAAATTTTTTCATTTTTTTTCCTTTGATGATATGATAATAAATATTCCTATAAAAAACAGTAAAACTAAAAGTAATAATATAACATCATTACCACCTTTTTCTTGTAAATAACTTCCATAATTTGGCATTGCTGGTGTCTTAGTTGTTTTAACCACTACTTCTTGTTTTAAATCATCAACAATAATTTCCTCTTTTTTTTGAGTTTCTTTAAAGATAAAATAGCCAAAAATTATTAAAATAGAACTTATCATTATTAAAAAACCGATAAAAGTTTTTTTATTCTCTTTTATTAACTTCTTTATATCATTTAACATACTAGCCCTTTTCATTAAAAAATAATAGTACTTTTTCGTGCTATCTCTGTGCTAATTTACTTCTCATCAACTTCTATTTTAAAATTGACTCTACTCTTAATTAACTTATTAATCTCTTCGTTAATACTCTTTAAACCTTTGACTTTCTCATTTACTTTTTTATTGAAATTCTCTTGATAATAGACTTTTGATTGCCAATATGATATTACCCCACCTAAAAGACTTGAACCAATCACTCCAATCACTCCAGCAATTAAAATATTTTTTTTATAAATACTTTGAATATTTTCAGTTGCACTATTTATCTGCTGACTCTTCTTTGTAACCAAAGAATCAAATTCTTCTCTATCACTACTTAATTTTGTGTAAAGATTATTTAATTTTTCAACTTCAACTCTTAAATTATCAGTTGGTATCTCTTTAACACTCTGTTCAATTTTATCTTTAATAATTTTTTCAGTATTGCTTAAATCTATATTTTTAATAATTGAATCTACTTTATTACTAAAAACATTTAAATTATCTCTAATTTGGTCTGCAACTTCTTGATAATCCTTCACAGTAGTATCTACTTTATCACTTGCATTTACAATACTTTTAGCAATTTTATCAATATCACTATTTATTTTTGAAATTGATGATAAAATAGAATTTATTTCTGAAAGTTTTTCATCTCTTGATTTTAAAGTGTCATAAATAATTTTAGCAAATTGTGAAGTTATTTTCTCATTTACAAAAATAAAAGCCCAAAGTGGGTCATCTTCATCAATTTTTAATCCAAACTCTACAAAAATATCGGTCTTTAACTTCTCTATATCCATATTTAAACTCCAAAGACTTCATCTAATTGAGTAAATATATCTTTTTTTACAATATTTAATCTCTGTTTTTCCATCATTTTAAAAGCTGTACTACTTTTTACTTGATTAAATGTCAATTTCTTTTTTACCATCTCTTCTAAATCTCTAATAAATGTATCTCTATTTCTCTGTGCTATTGTAACCATACCTTTTATTTTTTCAGTATTGCTTCTATATAGTTTTGTATCTTCAAATGTCTTACCATCAATCTCTATTTTTCCAAAATACTCATTTTTCCATACAACTATGGGAACATCATTAAAATTATTAATTAAGCTTTTAAAACCTTGTGCAGTATCTTGAATACCTTGAGCTCCAGTTAAAACAGTATGGATATATACATCTTTTCCCTGCTCTTTTAACATCTCCATAACACCATTTTCAATCATATAGTTATTAAGTGGTGCAAATGAACTCGCTCCATTATCAATTACAAATGATCTATTTTGAGTTAAAAGGGCTTCCATTAAATCATCAAACCCTCTCTCATTAATTTTATTTCCATCCATAATACCGATATGCTCAACTTTTAAATCTTGATATTGCTCAAAAGTAGCATTTACATTATCTGTATCATAACACTTTAAATCAATGCTTTTATCTCTTATCCACTGTGCAATTAATGTTGAGATAAAAGTTTTACCAGCACCACCTTTCCCCTGTAAAGTAAAATGTACGCTTGATGATAATTTTTCCATACTATTGTTTTCCCCTCTATTTTGTTTCTTTTTTATTTTAAGCATAATTTATTCCTTATTCACTCCCAAATATCTTTATCTACAATTGCAGAGTGTTTAAATTTCTTTTTATCTTCTTCTTTTTCAATTTTCTCTTTTGGTTTCTCTTTTTTAGTTATAGACTTTTTTATCTCTTTTTTTGCTTGTTTTTTTTGAGGTTTTTCTTCTTTAATTATTCTATTTATTATCTCTTTTTTATTTATTTCATCTTTTTTTTCTACTTCAACTTCAACACTTATATTTTCATCTGATTTTTTAAAAAAATCGATAATTTTATTAAAAAAACTTTTAATACTATTTATCACTTTTACAACCTTTTATAATTTTTAATTAATGTATTTTATCTTTTTAATGGTAAAATTAATTTAAAAAAGATATTTAATGCAACACTTAACTTTTGAGTATCCCGAAGCTTTTATAATTTTAATTATGTATATTTTTTGTATATTTTTTTGTAAAGAGAAAATCACAGCTTTATATTTTACAAATTTAAATTTTTTTGGAATTAAACAAAGTTGGTTTAATTTTACAACTCTACTAAAACACTTGAGTATTATATTTTTAACTACAACTTTAGCCTCACCTGTTATTATAGACAAATTTGACCCAAAAAATAGAATAGGAATAGATATAGTTTTAAGTATAGATGTAAGTGGTTCAATGAGTGAGAGAGGTTTTGATAAAAGAGCTAAAAAGATAACTAGATTTGAAGCAGTTAAAGATGTAGCAAAAGAGTTTGTAAAAACTAGAGTAAATGATAATATAGGTTTAGTTTTATTTGGGGATTTTGCTTTTATAAATGCTCCTTTAACTTATGAAAAAGATGTCTTAGTAGAGTTAATTGATTATAGTGAATTAGGAATTGCAGGAGAAAATACCGCTTTAGGCGATGGAGTAGCTATGGCAATTAAAGCTTTTAAAACTTCAAAAGCTAGAAGTAAAGTTATGATTTTATTAACAGATGGACGAGATAATTTAGGTAAAGTTACACCAAAAGAGGCAACCCAATTAGCAAAAGCAAAAGAGATAAAAATTTATACTATTGGAATTGGTAAAGAGAGTGATTTTGATACTAATATGTTAAAATATATAGCCTCCGAAACAAGAGGAGAATTTTTTAGTGTAAGTGATAAATTTATGTTAAAAAAAGTTTACTCATTTATAGATGATTTAGAAGAATCAAATATAAAAGCTAGAGATTATATAAAAAAAGATTACTATTTTATCTATCCACTTAGTTTTGCAATCTTATTTTTAGGATTATTTATTACTCTTAGATATAGAAATTATTTTTAATTTCTATTTTTTAAATCTTCATAAGCTTCTATAATCTCTTTTGTCTTTTTTTCTGCTATCTTTTGAATCTCTTCACCTAAATGATTTACTTTATCTGGATGATATAGTGAGAGTTGATGTCTATATGCTAATTTTATTTGAGATTTCATCGATATAGCATCAATTCCTAAAACTTCATAAGGGTTTTTTCTCATCTCTTGAGTTTTAACACTACTCTTTTTTGCTTCAATTTGTTTCTCTATAGTTTTTAATTTCTCTTTTAATCCTATTAATTTTCTCTCATCTAATTTAAGTAAACTTCTCTCTCTTTTTATCTCCTCTTTTGTCTGTTCAATTTTAGCCTCTTCTCGTATTAACTCCTCTCTTAAGTTAAAAAAATTCTCTTCAAATTGCTTTTTTTGACGATAAAAACTTGAGCGTTCTCTTTTAAATTCATCAAAAGTTTTATCAAAATCATCTCTCTCTTTTACTAAATTATCTCTCTCATCTTTTATTTTTAACTCTTTTTGTGAAAATTTTTCACTAACTTTTGAAAATTCAGTTTGAAACTCAACTCTATTTTTTTCAAAAGTATCTTTTTCATCATTAAAGTTATCAATTTTCACTTTTAACTCTTCAACTCTATCTCTCTCTTTTTCTAAATTTTGTCTTTCGTGTTCTAGCATTAAAGTCTGTTTTGTTATATCTTCAGTTGCTTTAATAACTTTTTCTTCAACATCTTGTCTCTTCTCTTCAAAAACTTTTTTATCTCTGTTTAATAACTCTCTCTCTTTTTTTAACTCAATAGAATTGCCTTTAGAATCAATCTTTTGCTCTAAATTTTTTATTACTTTACTTATTTTTTCAAAATCTTCACTTTTTTCTTCATTACTCTCTATTTTTTCTATTTTTTTATCTTCTTTTTGCTCTTTTTTAGATTTTAACTCTATTCTTAATTTATCTAATACATAGAGTATATAACTAAAAAGTAATCCAAAAAAAAGTGCTATCATAAATTTAATCATATTTTTAAACTTCTAAAAATCACTCAATAATCTCTACTATTTCTTCAAAATTTAACCTCTTTTTTTGAGATTGTGGATTTACTCTATACCCAAAAGCTATAATCAAAGCTAAGTCAAATTTATTTACATCAATATTTAAAGCACTCTCTATTGCTTCCTTACTCTCAATTCCCTCTATCGGACAACTATCAACCCCAATCATAGAGGCACTACTCATCATATTTCCTCCTGCAATATAACATTGAGCCCTTGCCCACGAATATAAATCTTTTTTATTCTCTTTATCTTTCATAAAATTTGAATATACCTTAAGATATTGCTCTATTTGCTCTTTTGATAACTCTCTTCGCTCAAATATAGATTTTACATAATCACTATCAGCTTTTAAAACACTATTTTTACTTAAAATAATTACCAAATCACTACAAGTTGTAATTTGAGATTGCCCCCAACATAGAGGCTTTAATTTCTCTTTTAACTCTTGGTTTTGAACAACTAAAAATTTCCAATGCTCCATTCCAAATGAAGATGGGGAGAGTCTTCCAGTTTCAAGTATAAAATTTAAATCCTCTTTACTTATTTTTCTATTTTCATCAAAAATTTTACAAGCGTGTCTAAAATTAAATGCTTTTAGTATCTCTTCTTTTTTCATATTTAACCTTTGTTATTTTATAATTAGTATTTTATAATATAATTAATTTTATAATACTAAAGGCTTAAATTTGAATAATGATGTTTCAATTATTTTATCTCTCTCATTTATTATATTTTTATCTCCTTTTATCTCAAAACTTATAAAAATTCCAATAACTCCAGTTGAAATTATGCTTGGTTCAATCGCCGGTTATCTCGGTTTTATTAGCTCAAACAATCATCTATTCGAGCTAATTGCTGAACTTGGATTTTTATATTTAATGTTTTTAGCAGGAATTGAAGTAAATTTAAGAAAATTACTAGAAATTGATAAAACTCTTTTAAAACAGGGATTTATATATCTTGTATTACTATATGCACTCTCTATTGCTTCATCATATTATTTAAATATTTCAAGAGTTTTTATGGTAATTTTACCTCTTATTTCGGTTGGTTTAATTGTAACTTTAACTAAAGAGTATGGCAAAGATGTAAAATGGTTAAAGCTCTCTATGTTAATAGGAACTTTGGGTGAAGTTGTATCTATTATAGTTTTAACTTTTGTATCTGGAATATTAGAGTTTGGTTTAGGGTTTGAATTTTATAAAACAATGTTTTTTTTAGTTCTATTTTTAATTCTCTTTATACTTCTTTTTAAACTCTTAAGAGTTTTATTTTGGTGGTATCCTGAAATTAAAACATTCTTAATGCCTCACTCTGATAAAGATGAAAAAGATATTAGAATCTCAATGGCTCTATTTTTTATAACTATTGCAATCACTATATATTTAAACCTAGAAGTTGCTTTTGGTGCGTTTTTAGCAGGTATTTTTATTAGAACTTTTTTTGAGCATAAAAAAGAGTTACCTCATAAATTAGAGAGTTTTGGATTCGGGTTTTTAGTTCCAATATTTTTTGTCAATATTGGTGCATCTTTTGAAATTAATTCAATTTCAAGAGAAGGATTGATTTGTAATGCGGTATTGATTGTAACTTTAATGGTTTCTATTAGAATAATCTCTTCATTAGTATTCTTAAAAATTTTATCATTTAAAGAAGTTATCTTATTTGCACTTTCGCAATCTATGCCACTTACTCTACTTATCGCGGTTGCAACTCTAGCTTATTATTCAAAAAGCATAAGTGAGCTTTACTATTTTGCGTTTATTTTAGCAAGTCTATTTGAAGTTATTATTGGAATGATAGGAATTAAAATTATTAAAGGGTTAAAAAAAGAAAAAATTACTTCTTAATAATTCCTTTTTTTACTTTAATTCTAATATAAAATAGAATTAAAATAGCTAAAATAATTAAAATAGAAATTATTATAACTTTTAAATACTCATCTATTAAAGCTTGATTTGAGCCTATAAAATAACCAAGTAGTGCTAAAATCAACACCCAAATTCCAGCACCAAGTGATGTATATATGCTAAATGAAAGTAGATTCATTTTAGCAAGACCAGCTGGAAGTGAAATATACTGTCTAACAGCTGGGATTAATCTTCCACTAAATGTAGAGATATGTCCGTGTTTAGCAAAAAATATTTCAACTCTCTCTAGTGTCTCCTCTTTTAATAAAACATATTTTCCATATTTTTGTATAAATGCCCTTCCAAATTTTATGGCTAAAAAATAGTTAAATATAGCTCCTGCTAAACTTCCCAGTATTCCTGCTATTATTGCTAAAGTTAAACTCATTTCACCTTTATAGGCTAAATACCCAGCTGGTATCATTACAACTTCACTAGGAAATGGAAAAAAACTACTCTCTAGAAACATCATTATAAATATTCCTATATAACCAAAACTCTCAACTGTATCTACTATAAAACTTACAATTTCACCTAACACTTTCTACCTTTATCTTGATAAACTTTAATATTTTAAGTTATAATATAGTCAAAATTTATAAAAAGGAATTTAAATGACAAAAATTTTAATTTCATTACTGCTTCTATTAAATATTTCATTATTAGCAAAAGATAAACCTAAAGAGTGTACTTATTATTTAGATAAAAGTAGTATTGTAATAGGTTGGAGTGCATTTAAGACACCTGAGAAAGTTGGAGTAAAAGGTTCATTTAATGGTGCTTCTGTCTCAATTTATGACAAAGCTAACTCTTTAGAGGAGTTATTAGTTGGCTCAATGGCTGTAATTGATACTAGATATTTAACTACTAGTAATGCTAAGAGAGATAAAACTATATTTGATAATTTTTTCTCATATTTTAATCCATTTCCAATGATTAAGACTTCAATTGTAAATGTAGATGAAAAAAATTTATTATTGAATTTAATTATTAGTATGAATGGTAAATCAAAATCTATTCCAATGGAGTTTAAAGTTGTAAATGGTTACTTTCAAGCAATAGGAACTTTAGATTTAAAAGATTTTGCTTTATCTACTGCACTAGATACTTTAAACAAGGCTTGTTTTGATTTACACAAAGGAGTTACTTGGTCTGAAGTTGAAATTGCATTAGACGCAAAAATAAGTAGAGCTTGTAAATAAAGATACTCTAAACTTCACTTTTTTTTTAAAAGTGAAGTTTTTTTTAAAAAGGTATTGACAAATAAGGTAAATTTACATATACTTTCAATTCCAAAAAAATAATGGCATCGGGGCGTAGCGCAGTCTGGTTAGCGCACCTGGTTTGGGACCAGGGGGTCGAAGGTTCGAATCCTTTCGCCCCGACCATTTTTAATTGTGGTGGGTGTAGCTCAGTTGGTTAGAGCATCAGGTTGTGGTTCTGAGGGTCGTGGGTTCGATTCCCATCATTCACCCCACATATTTTTAGACTTGATACTTTAGTCAATTTCAGTGAGCATCCGTAGCTCAACTGGATAGAGCGACAGACTTCGGATCTGTAGGTTGTAGGTTCGATTCCTATCGGGTGTACCAAAAAAGATTGGTTACCCAAATATATATATGCGTTCTTAGCTCAGCTGGATAGAGCAACGCCCTTCTAAGGCGTAGGTCAAAGGTTCGAATCCTTTAGGGCGTACCATTTTATTATTTGAATGCGGAAATGGCGGAATTGGTATACGCGCTAGACTTAGGATCTAGTGCCAAATGGCGTGGAGGTTCAAGTCCTCTTTTCCGCACCATTCAACTACTATCTCAAACTATACTCATTTTATTTTATCAATATTTTTCATAACTTCAATAGTCTTTTTAATGGATATTATCATCTGTTTTAAGTGTATTAAATCATCATTTGAGAGTTTTATTTTATCTTTTTTACGATATTTGAGCCACTTATCAATAACTTTATAGCTACCAATTTCAAACTCAAAAATTTCTTTAGTAACTCCACTTATCTTAATATCATCATTTAAGCTTAAAATATCATTCTCTAAAATTATTTTTTCAATAAATCGACTCCCTTTAAGTCCGTTTATATTAATTTCACTATCTTCTAACTCATCTTTTAATAAATGTAAATCAATTAATTTAGTTCCTAATTTTGCATATTTAAAAAAGAGTTTTTTATCTTCTGTAAATGGAACTTTAGGAAAATCTATCTTTAAAAATTCAAAATATTTTTCTCTATATTTTTGAGAGTGAAGTCGTGCATAGATATAAGCTAAAATCTCTTCGGGAGTTGGTTTAAATAATAAAGTTTGTAAAAAATCTTTAAATTGTTTTGTGAAGTTAGGTTGTTTTTCGTACTCATTAAAATCTAATGTTTTACTATCTAATTTTCCATAAGTATATAGTGGAGTTACATAATTTTTTGTTTTTGAAATTATTGAACTTTCAACAATTCTATTAGTAATAAATATATGTTTAAAGTTATTTTCACTTATTAAATGTCTTGTAAAACATATTAAAATATTTTCTTTATTAAAGATATGTTTCATCACTTTATATACAGGTCTTGCAATAAAACCTTGTTTTTCTGAATATGATGTATATCTTTTATCAAAAGGATTTATATAAATCTCAGTAATATTAAAATTATCTTTTAAAACTTCTCTAGCTTTTTGTAATTTCCATTCACCTTTTTGAGTAATTTCATATTTAGATATTAACTCATTATTTTCTAATATATAAAAATCATTTTTTAAATTGATTAAATTATCTTTTTTATAATGAATAGCTATATTATCTTTTTTTGTTAAAACTCCTATTGTTTTTACTTCAGGGTTAAAAATATCTGTAACACTCCAAAACTTGTTATATTCATCAATATTTTTATTATCTTTATAAACAAAAAAGTAATTAGGTTCTTTAACTTCCAACTCTTTAAAATCAATACTATCTAAACTACTTTTTTCTAAAAAGTTTAATTTCTCTTCTCTAGTTATTAAATTATTCTCTAATGTTGAATAATAATAGAGTTTTTTATTTTTTAATGGCTTTTTATGCTTGATAAATAGTGATATATTAACACCAACCATAATATCAAATATATTTTTATCACCCTCTTTTTTTAAACTATTACCGTGTAAATTAATAATATATATCTCATCAAAACTCTTTAATAAATTTTCTCTCATCTTTTTATGCACTAATCCATCTAAAAAGCTATTATTTGTTATTACTCCAACAACTCCGAATCCTGCTTTATCTATCTTCATTTGTGCAAATCTAAGAAACTTAATATAGTCATCATTTAAAGGTTTAATATTTTTTTCGTTAAGCCCTCTTTTATAATCCTCTAAAAGTAGAGTTATTTTTTCATCTACATTCTTTGAATTGCTGTTATATGGTGGATTACCAACAACTATTAAAATATCATCACGATTTTTAATATCAGTAGCTTTTTTATTTTCCTCCTCCAAATATGGTAAAAAATTACTTATACTATGTGAGGATAAATCAAGTGTATTTGTAAGATAAACCCCTACTCTTTCATCTTCACTTAATTCAATATTTTTAGCTTTAAGTTTTCTAATTAAATTTGTATGTGCTACGATATATGGAGTAAAAAGCAATTCAAAACCGAAAATATCATTTACAATTTTATCTTTGATTCGCTCACGATATAACTCGTCATTTGCTTTAACTAAAAGCTCATCAAATATATTTGCTAAAAATGTACCAGTACCAGTTGCAAAATCTAAGATTTTAATATCTTTATTTAAAAACCTATCTTTTAAATTAAATTTAGATTCTAATATATCGCTAACACCTCTTACTATAAAGTTTGTTACTTTTGGAGGAGTATAATAGACTCCACTCTCTTTTCTATTTTCTGTGGCTCTTAACTTGTCATACTCTTTTAAAAACTCTTCATAAAGATATATAATTAAATCATCTTTTGTAGCATTTAATTCATTCTCAATTTTAATAATATCTATTAAATTAAGATTTTTAACAATAGAGTTAATAGCTAGTTCTATCTTTTGAGGTCGCTTTAATCTCTGATAACCTGTATCTAAAAACTCAATTAATAGAGTGTAGTATTCAGGTATATTAATAATAGGGTCTCTCTCAATTTCATTAAATATAGTTCCATCAATTCTGGCTATAAATAAACCATAAATAAGAGATTGTGAATATATATCGCAAAATTCATCTAAACTATAAGTTAAATGTATTGAGTTATTAAATTCCTCATAAAGTGCATTAAATTTTTTATAAAACCTCTCTTTAGTATTACTTTTATCTAAGATATAATCTCTTAAGGTTGTAGCAAAATAGAACGATTGGGTGGATAAAGCCTCTACTAATTTAAATTTTGTTTTGATAGTTGCATACTCATATTTAAAGAAGTTATTTATTATATTTGAGATTGATATTTCATCTTCGATAGAGGCTTTAAGAGTCACTTTACCATCATTTAATAGTACAAATTCTCTATAATTTGTAATTAATATATTTTGTGAAGTTTTATTATATTTCTTTATTTGCTTTGAATCTATTAATTTATTTAAATCATAATTTAATTTCTTACACTCAATATATCCAATTAATTTTTTAAATAGAGATTTATCACCTCGAATCACTTTAAAATCTGGTGTTCCATCTTCACTAATTTCTTTTTTTGCTTCGTGAATAATATCTATTGAATTATCTAGTTTTAACTTATTTAGTAAATTTTCAAGTGGTGTTCTAAAGGTGTGTTCAGTCGCATTTTCACTGTTATCTTTTATAAAATTTGAGTAATCTTTTAAATCCATATTTTAGCCTATATTTTTAATTTAATTATATATGAATATAACTTTTAAGAATTATAATTAAACAGAGTTAATTATAATCCTTAACACATAAAACATAATATTTATCTCCTTTATAATCAAAACACAAGCTAAAACCATAATTAAATTCAACATTCCAAGCATTATAAGTATCGTCTGCATACTCTGTATCAGACCAATAAAAATTATTTTTTTGTTCTGTTATATCTATTAAATTTGTAATTATTGCTAGGTTATATTTAGATTTATCAATTAAACTCATAAGCTCATCTATATGAGGCACTCTCCAGCCAGTATATCCATCATAATCTAAAGTATCACAATAACTTTTTGCTTCACTCCAAGTATATCTTTTAGGTGATGGAAAAGATTGCCAAATAACTCCAACCTCATTATCTATCACAATATGTCTGATTTTTTTAAACCTATCATTTGAAAAAGATAAATTAAAAAATAACATTAAAATAAAAACAATTTTCATAAAATTTCCTTAGTATTATCGAACACATACAACATAAGTACTTCGACTATGTGTATAATCAATTCCAGCACTAAAATCAACAGCCCAAAACTCATAGTCATACTCATCAAAAGCGCATTTTTTATTTGTCCAATACAGATCAAATTTTAAATCAAAATAGTCAGTATCAAAAGCTGGAAAATCTTTATTTCTATCAGCTAAATAGTACAACTCTTTAAACTCAGGTAATCTAAAATCACTATATCCATCAAGTGTTAAATCATTACAATAATCTCTTGCATCTTTCCAATGTTGTAATTTACTATAACCTTTTTTTTGCCAAATAAGTCCTGTATAGTTATCTTTTACTAAATTATTGCTAAATTTAGAATAACTTCGTTTACCTTTGTAAATTGCTTTATTCCATTTTTGTGTATATCCACTATACCCACTATTTAAACAACCTGTAAAAATTAAATTAACTGCTATAAAAATTATTGTAAAAACTATTTTTTCATTTTAACTCCTAAAATTATAGACTCTTTTTATTAAACTCTATTTCAAAAGTTTTATAGCCTCTTGAAGCTCTTCTTGAACATCACTTAATATCATTCCAAAACCTGACATATCTTTCTCATCAAAACTATATTTTTTCGTATTTACACAAAATAGTATATTTGTAAGAAAGTTAATTTTATTATCAATAATATTTAATTTATCACTAGCATCTAGCCTATTTTCATCAGTCATTTAAAACTCCTTTTTAGTAAATAAATTATTAATAAATACTATTATAGTCTTTTTAAATGTTTTAGTCAATTAGAAAAGTAATTTTTAACTAAAAGTTCTTTTAAATCTTGTTTAAATTTTGTAGCTTTTGAAACTTCTTTTTCAAGTTTCGCAACTTTTAATAAAAGTAGTAGAGATTTTTCCATCTGTCTGCTTATTTTTCCACTTGAAATAGAATTTTTAATACCACCTTCTGTAAATCCTATCTTTTCGCCAAGTTCTTTATAAGTTAAATTAAGTTCTTTAGAGACTCTTTTAATTAAATTATCATTTTTATCTTCTGACATAACTCCCTTTCTCGATTATTAATTTAATTTTTTTTTAACTCATTTACTTTTTTAAGCCTTTTTTTTATTTAATAACTAAAAGAGGTTTTAAGCAGGGCTGTAACCCTACTTAATAAACTCCGAATATAAGGAGTTACTCGGATGATTGTTTCTAAAACTTTCATCTTTTCCCCTTTAGTTATTTATTATTATCCATATTTCTGTTTTGAACATTAAAATTATAGCAATATTATTATTTTGTTTTATAAAATTTGAGTAACTTTTTAAATAGATTAATTATTGTAGATTTTAAGAAAGAAAGGGGCAGAATTTATTTTCTAACTTCATACTCTCTCTTTTTGAAAACTACCTCTCCACCACTGATAAATTTAGAATCTTTTTTCTCTATCTCTACCTTAGGAATTTTTCCAAAACTTTTCATAGTATATAAAATAACTTTAGAGTATTTAGTTTCTACTTTAAAGTTTTGTCCATTTATAGATTTAAATTTTGTAAAAAATGAATTATATTCCCAAAATTTTGGACCATAATAACCATGTTTAATTCTATCCATCTCTACATTTACATTATCTTCAAGTATAAGCATATTACTTGGTAATATCTTTCCATTTACGCTTATATGCTTCCCACTTCTATCCTCTTTAACAATTATTTTTTTAATACTGTCAAATGCAAATGCCATATTCATTAAAAAAATAGATGCAATAAATACTCTTAAAAACATATCTAATCCTTTTTGTTGTAAGATACAATATTATATCAGAAAAAAAATAGATAACTGTAACGAAAGGTTAAACAATGATTAATTTTAATGAAGCAATAACAATTTTAAATAATTTAAATATTCAAACTTTAGGGGTAGAAAAGAGGTTTATTTTAGATACAGATAATAGAATTTTAGCTGAAGATATTATAGCAAAAGAAAATTCACCTGCATATCTAACATCCTCAATGGATGGCTATGCAATTAAATACTCTGACCAAAAATTAAAAACATTAAAAGTTATAGATAAACTTCCCGCTGGAAGTTTTAAAGAGTTTAATTTACAAAATGGTGAAGCTATAAAACTATATACAGGCTCAATTGTTCCCAAAGGTGCTGATAGCGTCATTCCAATTGAATTAGTTGAATTTAAAGATAATCAAATCACTATAAATCAAGAAGTTAAAGAGGGCTTTAGTATTAGAAATATTGGAGAAAATTTTACTAAAAATGAAATTTTAATTAAGAGAGGAAGTAAAATTGGCTTTGCAGAAATTGGAGTAATGGCAAGTTTAAATATTGCAGAAGTTTTAATTTATAAAAAACCGACTCTTTCAGTAATTTCAACAGGTAGTGAAATTTTAGGATTATGTGATAAAGAGACAAATCCATCTCAAATTAGAAGCTCAAATAATTATACAATTTCAGCTATTGCAAAAAGATATGGTGCAACTATTTTAAATATGGGTGTGATTAAAGATGATAGAGAAAATATAGAAAAATATTTAAATTTAGCATTAGAAAGTAGTGATATTGTAGTCACAACTGGTGGAGTTAGTGTAGGAGATTTTGACTTTGTAAAAGAGATAGTAAAAAGTAAAGGTGAATTAATTTTTGATAGAGTTAATATGAAACCAGGGCAACATATAAAAATTGTAAAAGTTGGTAATAAATTGATTTTAGCACTTCCTGGATTTGCTTACTCTTCAACTATCACATTTTTACTATTTGGATTATATTTGATTCAAAAAATGCAAGGTAGTGAATTTAAATTTAAAACTATCAAAGCAATTTTAAAAGAGCCATTTATAAAAAGAAGTAAGAAAACAGAATTTAGTACTTGTAATGTAGAGTATATAGATAATAATTATTATATAAATTTTAAAGATAAAAAAGTTGGGAGTAGTGCAATTTTAACAAATATGTTAGGAAAAAACTTAGGTTTAATAGTAAGTAATCCAAATGATGAAAGTAAAAATATAGGTGATAGTGTAGAAGTTATCTTAATAGATTGAAAATTTAAGTAAATTATAAAGATTTTTATATTAAAAGTAATAAAATTTTAAACAAGGCATTAAATGGAAATAATCCCAGCAATTGATTTAAAAAATGGAAAAGCTGTAAGACTTACAAAAGGCTTAATGGATAGTGCAAAAATTTATGAAGAGACTCCTTGGAAACAAGCAGTTAAATTTCAAGAATTAGGTGCAAAGTGGCTTCATATTGTAGATTTAGATGGAGCATTTGCAGGTGAGCCTGTGAATGTAGATGCTATACTTGAAATTAGAGATAGAACGGCTCTTAGTATCCAAGTTGGTGGTGGAATTAGAGATGAAGAGACAATAAAACAGTATATGAGTATTGGTGTTAGTAGATTAATACTTGGTTCAATTGCATTAAAAGATCCTGAATTTGTTAGAGAGATGGCTCAAAAATATCCAATTGTGATTGGAATTGATGCAAAAGATGGTTTTGTAGCAACTGAAGGTTGGGGTGAGGTTAGTAAAATAAAAGCAACTGAATTAGCTAAAAAATTTGGTGAAATGGATGTTGAAGCTATAATTTGTACTGATATTGGAAAAGATGGAACTTTAAGTGGAGTAAATGTAGAATTTACAGAATCAATTGCTAAAGCTAGTGGAGTTAAAACAATCGCTAGTGGCGGGGTAAAAGATATTAATGATATATATAAATTAAAAAAGAATGAATTAGTTTCGGGTGTAATTATTGGTAAAGCTTATTATGAAGGAACTCTAGATTTAAAAGAGGCTTTAAAATTTAAAGTTACTCAAAAGTAAGTTTAGATAAAATTTTACATTAAACGAGACTGTCAAGTATCTATGTTAAAGGAGATGAGTTGAAGCTACTTGTAGTAGATGATAGTTCAACAATGAGAAGAATTATTAAAAATACACTTTCTAGGTTAGGATATAAAGATATATTAGAAGCTGAACACGGAGTTGAAGCGTGGGATATAATGGATGCAGAAGGTGAAAGTGTAAAGATACTAGTAACTGATTGGAATATGCCTGAAATGAATGGGCTTGAGCTTGTTCAAAAAGTAAGAGCAGATGATAGATTTCAAGAGATTCCCATTATTATGGTAACAACAGAGGGTGGAAAAGCTGAAGTTATTACAGCACTTCGTGCAGGAGTTAATAACTATATTGTAAAGCCATTTACTCCACAGGTATTAAAAGAGAAGTTAGAGGCTGTTTTAGGTACAAATGATTGATAGTGAAGAGTTTTATTATGAATTAATTGTAACTCCATCTTCAAATAGAGAGTTTTTCTTAAATTTTATAATTGAAATTTATAATGACGCAATAGAAGAAGATAGAGATAGTTTTATTTTAAGAAGTAGTGAAGATTTATCTGATGTAAGATGGGGTATAGAGGAGTTTTCTAAAAAGTTATCAGAAGTTTTAAATTCTAAAATAGATGTTACTTTTAAGACAGAAAAGAAGAAAAACATTGATTGGATAAAGAGTTATCAAGATTCTATTAAACCAATAGAAGTAGGTAAATTTTATATAAGACCATCTTGGTATGAGAAAAAAAATAATTTTATAAATATTGTAATAGACCCCTCTCTTGCCTTTGGTTCAGGTCATCACGAAACAACCAATAGTTGTTTAAACCTCATATCTGAACATATAAATAAAAATCACAAAATTTTAGATGTAGGCTCAGGCAGTGGAATATTAGCAATTGCAAGTTCAAAACTTGATGCAATTGTAGATATTTGCGATACAGATGAATTAGCAATTGATAGTGCTAAGAATAACTCTAAGTTAAATAATACTACTATTAATAACTCGTGGATTGGTTCTGCTTCAATGACAGATGATGTATATGATGTTGTAATTGCAAATATTGTAGCAGATGTATTAATATTTATTGCAAAAGATTTAAAAAATAGAACTAAAGATAATGGCTTATTGATACTTTCTGGAATTTTAGAACCATATAAAGAGAAAGTATTAGAAAAATTTAAAGATTTTAAAGTAATAGATGTTATAAAAAATGGTGAATGGTTTTCTATATGTTTGAAAAAGGAAAATGAATAATGGAAAATAATAAAAATAGTGAAAATAAAAACAAAGATAATAAAAATAGTAATTTTTTTAATCAAAACCCACTTTTAGTATTTGTGATTTTTTCAGTAGTAATTGTGATTTTATTTAAAAGTTTAGTTGAACCAACTGGAGATATAGGAAATAAAAATTCACAAGCAGTGACATCAACTAAAAATATTAGTTACTATGAGTTAAAAAAGCTAATTAAAAGTGAAAGAATTAATTATGTGGCAATTGGAGAAAGTATTATAAAAGCTATAAGCGAGCAAAATGGAGTTAGAGTTGCTTATATTGTAAAAAGAGTAAATCCTGATAACACTTTGATTCCTCTATTAGATGAACATAAGATTGCTTATGGTGGGTTTAGTGAAAATAATTGGTTTACAGATATAATTTTTGGTTGGGTTCTACCAATATTTATCTTTTTTGCAATTTGGATGTTTTTAGCTGGAAGAATGCAAAAAAGTTTAGGTGGTGGAATTTTAAGTATGGGAAGTAGTAAAAAACTTGTAAATTCTGAAAAACCAAATATTAAATTTGATGATGTTGCTGGAAATGACGAAGCAAAAGAGGAAGTAAAAGAGATAATTGAATTTCTAAAACATCCTGATAGATATATAAATCTTGGAGCAAAAATTCCAAAAGGAGTTTTATTAGTTGGCCCTCCAGGAACTGGTAAAACACTCTTAGCAAAAGCAGTTGCAGGTGAAGCTAGTGTTCCATTTTTTTCAGTAAGTGGAAGTAGTTTTATCGAGATGTTTGTAGGAGTTGGGGCTAGTCGTGTAAGAGACCTATTTGATAATGCTAAAAAAGAAGCACCTTCTATTATTTTTATTGATGAAATTGATGCAATTGGTAAAAGTAGAGCGTCTGGTGGAATGATGGGTGGAAATGATGAGAGAGAACAAACTTTAAATCAACTCTTAGCAGAGATGGATGGATTTAGTTCAGACCAAGCACCAGTTATTGTTTTAGCTGCAACTAATAGACCAGAAATTTTAGACCCTGCACTTTTAAGACCTGGAAGATTTGATAGACAAGTTTTAGTTGATAAACCAGATTTTAACGGAAGAGTTGAAATACTAAAAGTTCATATCAAAAATATAAAACTTTCAAAAAATATAGATATAGAAGATATTGCAAGATTAACTGCTGGTTTAGCTGGAGCTGATTTAGCAAATATCGTAAATGAAGCTGCACTTTTAGCAGGTCGTGCAAGTAAAAAAACAGTTCAACAAAAACATTTAAAAGAAGCTGTTGAGAGACAAATTGCAGGTTTAGAGAAAAAAAGTAGAAGAATTTCTCCAAAAGAGAAGAGAATTGTAGCTTATCACGAATGTGGACACGCACTTGTTGCAGAAACTACAAAAGGGGCTAGAAAAGTCTCTAAAGTCTCCATTATTCCAAGAGGACTTTCTGCTTTAGGTTATACACTAAATACTCCAGAAGAGAATAAATATTTAATGCAAAGACACGAATTAATTGCTGAAGTTGATGTTTTATTAGGTGGTCGTGCAGCAGAAGAAGTATTTATTAAAGAAGTTTCTACCGGTGCTGGAAATGATTTAGAGAGAGCAACTGATATTTTAAAATCAATGGTAAGTCTTTATGGAATGAGCGATGTAGCTGGACTTATGGTACTAGAGAAGAGAAATAATACATTTTTAGGCGGGGGCTTTGGAAATAGCCGAGATTATAGTGATAAAATGAGTGAAGAAGTTGATAATTATGTAAGAGATACACTAGAGAACAGATACAAGCATGTTATCAATAGATTAAAAGAGTATTCAGAAGTTATTGAAGAGATAGTAGAAGATCTATTTGAAAAAGAGACAATTGATGGTGATAGAGTAGTAGAGTTTATTCAAACTTATGAAGAGAAAAACGGAATAAAAACAAAACTTACTTTAAAAAAAGAGGAAGATAATAAAGAAGATGAGGAAGAGTAGATTAAATGAGAAATATTCAAGCTACTTATCTTTTACCAAATCTTTTAACAGCATCAAGTGTATTTGTAGGTGTTTTAAGCATTATAGCTTCAAGTAAAGGTGAATTTGAAAAATCTTCAATCTTAATTTTTCTTGCAATGATTTTAGATGGACTTGATGGACGCGTAGCTAGAATGACAAATACAACTTCAAAATTTGGAGTTGAGTTTGATTCACTAGCTGATATAGTCTCTTTTGGAGTAGCACCTGCAATGTTACTATATTTTTATGTTGGTCACGAATTTGGTAAATTTGGAGCGATGGTTTCAGCTATGTATGTAGTTTTTGGAGCAATCCGTTTAGCTAGATTTAATGTTTCAACAAACTTAACTGAACCAAATATATTCATTGGACTTCCGATTCCTGGAACTGCTCTTGCCTTAGTTATTTGGGTAATGTTTTTTAAAGAGTATAATTTAAATGAATATGTAATTTCAATCTTAATTTTTGCCATAATAATTTCTATTTTAATGGTTAGCAATATTAGATATCCTAGTTTTAAAAAATTTAGTTTAAGTAGAACTAATATTTTAAAGCTATTAATCTCTAGCGTTATTCTATTTTCTACTCTATATATTTTTCCAATAGAGGGATTTTTATTTTTAATTACAAGTTATATTATTTTTGGCATAATCAGAGCAATTTATAATTTAGCTTCAAGAAAAGTTTGGAAAAGAGAAATTAATAATTAAATTTCTCTTTTACTCAAATTCCTAAAAATTCAAACTTATTACTCCTAACTCATTTAATACTACAAAAGATAGTGCTATTGGCACAATATACCTTAAACTAAATAACCAGATATTAAAAATTAAACTTCCCATTTGAGGTTCAAGAAGTGATTTCACTCTATCTTTTTGAATAATGTATCCTACAAAAATAGCCATTAATATTCCACCTAAAGGTAGCAAAAATGCAGTTGTAATAAAATCAATCCAATCAAAAAAGTTTTTACTTCCAAAAGTTAAATTACCTCCAAAATTTTTAGTATTTGCTAATAGTGCTATAATTCCTATTATATAAAAGATACCTCCACTTAAAAGTGTAGCTTTTAATCTACTATGTTTAAATCTATCTATAAAATACTGAACTGATGGCTCAAGCAGTGAAACAGCAGAAGTAAGTCCCGCAAATGCCAAAGATATAAAAAATGATAGAGCTAAAATATTTCCAAAAATTCCAAATTCACTAAATATTGCAGGTAGTGAAATAAATACAAGTCCAGGACCTTTTGAAGGTTCACTTCCAAATTCAAACAGAAATGCAAATAGTGCAAGTCCAGCAATTAAAGCAATAAGCGTATCAACTAATACAATTACAAGAGAAGTTCTAAAAATATTCGTATGTTTAGCAATAGAAGCTGAATAAGTCATAATAGCGGCCATTCCTAGAGATATTGTAAAAAAAGCGTGACCAACAGCCACTAAGATTGCTTGTGAATTTAATTTTTCAAAATTAAAATTAAACATAAATTCTAAAGATTTAGAAAATCCATCTAAATTTAAAGAGTATAAAAATATACCTATTAAAATGAATGTTAAGATAGGCATTAAATATAAATTTAATTTCTCTATTCCAGCTTTAATTCCTTTTACTACAATTGAAATAATAATTAAAAATACAATTGTATGAAAAGCTAATTGAGTTGTTATATCTGTTGATAAAAATATATTAAATTCACTTTCAGCCATTTCAATATTACTAGGAAGTGAAAATGATTTAAAAATATAATTAAAAATCCATCCAATTACAACTGAATAAAATGTAAGTATCATTAATCCAGTAAAAGCCATAAAACCTGCATATTTCCAAACTTTTTTATTTTTTGGGGCTAACTTTTCAAAAGAAGTTACACTATTAGCTTCTCCTAAATACCCTATTAACATCTCTGCGATTAAAATAGTTATACCAATAAAAGCTATTGTAATTAAATAAACAAATACAAAAGCACCTCCTCCATACTCTCCTGTAATATATGGAAACTTCCATATATTACCTAGTCCCACAGCACTTCCTGAAGCTGCTAAAATGAAACCTAGTCTAGTAAACTTAGCTATTCTCATAAATTTCCTTTTAAAAAATCTTTAATTTTTAAATTATATCTTAATGAATAGATTTAACACAATAAAGTATTATTTATATAAAAATCATGATTTTTGAAGTAAAAAACAAACTTTTGCTTATAATTATCATATATAAATTTAAACTGTATATTTTTAATTATAATTATTATTATTTCACTTAAAATTAATATTATTTTACGAAAATAATTTCAAAAAAACTATCTACTAAAAAAGCTTAATAAAAGCTTATTTAGGGTAGTTCTAAAAGTTTAAATTGTACAAGATTATACAATGGTAACATATTAAATAATATTCACTCACATAATAAGATGTTATAAGATAAAATAAAGATTTATTATGATAATTTATAGGCTGGTGAAGGGATACTGAACCTAAACTTAAGCTTATTTGACTTAAGCTAAAGTTCAGAATTTTAAGAAATATACTTATTATAAAACTTAAATTTCTAAATAGAAGTTGAGTAGCCTGACCCATTTTAAAGTATTAAATACCTTGAGACTAAAATAAGGAGGTGGGATTGAAAAAAGCAAAAAAAATCATCTCAATCTTAATATTGAGTTTGACAGCATCAGCGGGTGCATATCCAATTGCTGGAGTCAATCCTGAAAAAAGACCTGAAGGTGCTCCTATTGTAACAACAGTTGCAAAAGATACATCTTCTAAATACAGAACTGTTTGGTATAAATTAGCATTACATGGGATTAATGCTCCATATCCAAAAAGTTTACTTTTTTTAGGGAACCAAGGTAATTGGTATAACCCATTTATCTACCCAGGAATGGTAGATAATTATGATATCAGAGGTTTTCATAATTAATTAAATTATTATGAAAGCAATTTTCAGTATTTCGTTTTCAATTAAATAAAAAAACAAAAACAAGGAAATCTTATGATTAAATTTGCAAAAAAAACTCTTATAGCTGGTAGTGTAGCAGCATTACTTTCAACTGGTGCAATGGCAAGTATGTCTGGAATGGGCGGAATGTCTGGAATGGGCGGAATGTCTGGAATGGGCGGAATGTCTGGTATGAGTGGAATGTCTGGAAATGGCGTTAATATGTATGATTTATTAAGATACCTTGGCGGAATGGGCGGAATGTCTGGAATGAGCGGAATGTCTGGAATGGGCGGAATGTCTGGAATGGGCGGAATGTCTGGAATGAGCGGAATGGGCGGAATGTCTGGAATGGGCGGAATGTCTGGAATGGGCGGAATGTCTGGAATGGGCGGAATGTCTGGAATGGGCGGAATGTCTGGAATGG
>JADGEE010000005.1:0-14729 GCA_016744535.1 Campylobacteraceae bacterium | reverse complement strand
TCTGGAATGGGCGGAATGTCTGGAATGGGCGGAATGTCTGGAATGGGCGGAATGTCTGGAATGGGCGGAATGTCTGGAATGGGCGGAATGTCTGGAATGTACGGTTATTAATCAATAATCTCGTCCAATTTGCATATATATAGCTACCCCCCTCTTGGGGTAGTCTTTCTTTAGTTCATAAAAAGTTAAGTTTAGTAAAAAAGGCTAAAATAATGAGAAAAAAAATAATTTCTAAAGCTTTTTCATTTTTATTATTAGCTGCTTTGCCCCTGTTTGCAGCCTCAACTGATTACTATGAGGCGAAGTGGAGTGACATTCATTTCAAACCGAATATCGACAAAGCAACTAATGAAGATTGTCTTACATGTCATAAAGAAATTCTTGATGGAAAAGTAAGAACACAATCAATTGCAGGTGTAAAAGCTACAGATACAAAAGCATGGTATCAAACACTAGATACTTATGAGGGAAAACAAGAAACTTTCCATTCAAGACATTTAAATACTGCTTATTCAAAACAAGTTATGAATTTAAAATGTAATACTTGTCACCAAGGAAATGATCCTAGAGAAGAAGCTAAGGGTTCACACATAACTACATACCCAAATAATGACTTTACACTAAGAAAAGCTGTAAATCCTGACACATGTTTAAAATGTCATGGAAAATTTGACTATAAAGTAATGGATTTACCTGCACCTTGGCATGAGAGTGGTGAAATGTTTGGTAATGACTGTTTAAGTTGTCATAGTGCTATTAGAACAAATAGACATCAAGTTAATTATTTAAATGCAGATAATATTGAAAAATTAGCACAAGAAAAAGGTGCGGATGTATGTTATGGATGTCATGGTGGAAGATCATGGTATAGAATATCATATCCATATCCAAGACATAGTTGGGAAGGAATGCCTGAAGAAACTCCTGAGTGGGCAAAAAATAGACCAACTAAATCTGAAGCTCGATTTATAAAATAGTAAGGAAATTAAGATGGTCAAGAATGATTTCGTATTGAGTGAATTTTCAAAAAAATTCAAAAATGTATTAGGATCATCAGTAAATATGAAGAGAAGAGATTTTCTCAAAACTTCAGCTATGGTGCTAGGTACAACAGGTCTTGTGAAAATTGTATCTCCACAAGAAGCTAAAGCTTTTGCTTATGAGCCATATCCAAAAGATGATGAGTTAGAGACAGTTGTAACAAGCTGTGCCCATAACTGTGGTTCTAGACATATGCTTGTTGCACAAAAAAAGGGTGATGTAATTGTAAGACTTTCAACAGATGATGGTACTTATCAAGGTGACCCTTATGGAACTGATACTGAAGAAGTTCCTCAACTTAGAGCTTGTTTAAGGGGTCGTTCTTATAGAGCTAGAATTTATTCTGCTGAAAGACTTCTTTTCCCTATGATTAGAGTAGGAAAAAGAGGAGAAGGAAAATTCAAAAGAGTTAGCTGGGATGAAGCTTTAACTTATACAGCTAAAAAAATGATTGAGATAAAAGCTAAATATGGTTCTCAAGCGTTAGTAGATCAAAGTTATGCTGGAGCGAGTTATGGAGTTTTACATAAGTCTGACCAAATTGAAGGACTTTTAGGAAGATTTCTTGGAATGTTTGGATGTAGAACTAGTTCTTGGTCAGTGCCATCTTATCAAGGAACAACTTTTAGTTCGAGAATGACTTTTGGAACAATTGAAGATGGTAATGAAGATGATACTTATGCTTATACTAAGTTGATGATTATGTGGGGATGGAATACAGCTTATACATTCCACGGTGGTAATACATTTTACTACTTAAGACTTGCAAAACAGAGAGGTTGTAAATTTGTATTAGTAGACCCTCAATATACTGATTCAGCTGCTGTTTATGATGCTTGGTGGATTCCAGTTAAACCAAATACTGATGCTGCTATGATGGCAGGTATGGCTCATTATATCTTTACAAATAATTTACATGACCAAAGCTTTATAGATAAATTTACTCTTGGAATCGATGCTGGTACAATGCCAGGATGGGCAAAAGATAAAGAAAACTTTAAAGATTATATCTTAGGTAAATATGATGGAATTGCTAAAACTCCAGAGTGGGCTGCACCTATTTGTGGTGTATCTGCTAAAGATATTAAAAAATTAGCTGATATGTATGCTACAACAAAACCTGCTGCACTTAAAGCTTCTTGGTCTCCTGGAAGAAATGCTTATGGTGAACAGTATAATAGAATGGCATCAGCTCTTCAATCAATGACTGGTAATATTGGAATACTTGGTGGTTGTGCTGATGGTGTTGGTAAAGGTTTTCATAATGAGGCTGTTGCATATCCATATGACCAATTCTCAAATATTTGGTTTGCTGCTATTAAATCAGATAGATGGGCTCACCTTGTTTTAAATTATCCAAATTTAAAAAGAGAAGAGATTGGACTTTGGCCAAGACAAGATGAACTTGACGGTGTTATTCCAAACATTAAAGGTATTTTTTGGCAAGGCTCAAATTGGTTTAATCAATTAACAAATATCAATAAAGAGATTAAGGCAATTGATAAACTTGAATTAGTTGTATGTAGTGATGCTACAATTACACCATCTGGTTTATATGCTGATGTACTTTTACCAATTTGTACTCATTTTGAGAGACACGATGCAGCACTTCCTTGGTATAAAGGACATTACTATATCCATAGACCAAAAGTAATCGAGCCATTAGGTGAGAGTAAAACAGATTTACAAGTTTATACAGAATTAGCTTATAAAATTGGTGACCTTGACCCTAATTTTAGAGGTTTTGGAAAACTTTATAATCCTAAAGCTGATAGAAGTTATTTTCAAAATCCAGATAAAGTTGATGAAGAGTATCTAATTGACTGGTGGGAAAATAAAGTTAGATATAATCACCATAATCCTGCATATAAACCTGCATTATTAAAAGGTGGAAAGTTTCCAGATCATCCAACTAAAGATAATACAATGACTTGGGATGAGTTTAAAAAAGCTGGTGTTTATAAATTCAGATTACCTAAGTTGCATATCGGTTTTGAAGACCAAGTTACAAAAGGTAAACCTTGGCCTACACCATCTGGAAGAATTGAAATTTTTTCAACTGCTTTAGCTAGTATTAAAGATTGGAAATTGCAACAATATGGCTATGAAATTCCATATATTCCAAAATGGATTGAACCTTGGGAATCATTAAATCATCCTAAAGCAAAACAGTTTGGATTGCATATGATTACTCCTCATCCAAGATGGAGAACTCATAGTATTTTTAATAATATTCCTTGGCTTAGAGAGACTTATGAGCAAGAGATTACTATGAATACAGTTGATGCTGCAAAAAGAGGTCTTAAGACAGGTGATGTTGTAGAAGCTTATAATGAGAGAGGTACAATAGTACTTCCTGTATATGTAACAGAAAGAGTTATGCCTGGTGTTGTTGTAGTACATGAGGGTGTATGGCTTGATGTTGATGAAAATGGTATTGATAGATCAGGAAATCCAGATTTTCTAACAGATGATAGACCTTCACCAGCAGGAGCATTTGCATATAACACCATATTATGTGAAGTTAAGAAAACTAACTTAGAGCATAGGCCAGGATGGGATATGTTAGCTACTTCAAGAAGTCATATTTTTAGTAGAAAATCTTAAGGAAGTAAAATGCAAGAAGTTGTGAAAAAAGAAAAAGTTATTTATACACCTGTAAAACCAAAACAACAGTTAGGATTTATCCACAATAATGTTGATTGTATTGGTTGTAGAGCTTGTGAAATAGCTTGTAAAGATAAAAATGGTTTAGCTCCTGGACCAAGATTTAGAAGAGTAATGTACATAGAAGGTGGTAGATATCCTGATGTTTTTGCTTATAAAGTAAATATGTCTTGTAATCATTGTGCTGAACCAGCTTGCCTTCCAAGTTGTCCAACAGGTGCAATTTGGAAGAGAACTAAAGATGGGATTGTAGATATTGATTCAACATTATGTATAGGATGTAGAAAATGTGAAGCATCTTGTCCTTATGGAGCTCCACAATTTGATAAATATGATAATGTTATTAAAAAATGTAATATGTGTGTTGATGAGATTGAAGCAGGAAGAAAACCTTACTGTGTAGCAGCTTGTATGATGAGAACACTTGATATTGGACCAATTGACCAATTAAGAGCAGGTACTTATGATACTAAAGCAATTGGACCAAATGATACACCAGTTGATAGAGTTAAAAATTTAGCAAATCCTGAATTTACTAAACCTTCAATTGTTTTTATTGCACACGAAAAAGCTAAGGTTTAATTTTGAGCCAAGAGTATAGTGTTGATTTATTTAAAGAAATTGCATTTGATTTAAAAATATTTGCAAGACTTAATGGAATGGAATTAGATGAAGAGGTTATTCTTAATTTAGATAAGGCAGAATTTCCTGACTCTCTAGTTATTTCCCTTAAGGATAAAGAAGATATGAATGAAATTCTTCAAATGGCTACAAAATCACTAAAAGAGTTAAGTGATGCCTATAAAAATAACAATACTAATTTAATAGATTTAGCAGCAGCAGAGTTTGCTGCTATCTATTTAAATAAAAAGTATGATGTATCGCCTGATGAATCTGTATGGTTAGATGAAGGTGGACTTGTTAGACAAGCATCTATGATTAACATTCAAGAAATTTACTCTAAATATAATTTAAAATCAGCTAATTGGCAAAATAGAAGTGAAGATAATTTATCTTTACAGTTAGAATTTTTGGCACACTTAATTGAAAATGGAAAAAATCCTGAAAATTTAATTGAAGTTGCTGAATTTATGGATAGTCATTTACTTATTTGGCTGAAAGATTTTGCTGTTGCGATTTTCAATAGATGTGAAAGTGAATTTTATGCATCTATGTTAATTTTAACTTATGTTTACTGTGATAGTTTAAGAGATATTTTAGCTGAAATCTTAGATAAACCAAAAAAGATTTTGAGTGTAGATGAAGCTGTACATAAATTATCAAAATCAAATAAGAAGTGTTAAATATAAATACCCCAGAGATTAATGCAGATGTATGTGTACACTCCAAGATATTAAACCCTAGTTGTAAAGAGTGTGTTATAGTATGTCCAAATAGTGCTTGGAATTTAAATGAGAATTCACTCTCTTTTGATAAAGATAAATGTCACGGATGTATGATTTGTACTTCTGCTTGCCCTGAAGGGGCTCTTCTCAACAATTTTAATTTAAAACCAATCAATACTAAATTAGGTTTAACTTTTTTTATTGCTTGTGAAAAATCTAAAACAACTCAAGATGAATTAAAAATAACTTGTATTCACTCTTTAGGTTTAAAAGAGTTGTTAAAGTTTTATTTAAATGGAATTGAAAATATATCTATTTTAATAGCTGATTGTGATAATTGTGATATAAAATTAGATAAAACTATTTTTAATCATATAGAAGATGTAGATAAAATTTTAAATAACAAAAATAAACATCTTAAATTAAATAATTTAAATTTAAAATCTTGGGAAAAAAAGTTAAAAGAAGCAAAATCTTTTCATAAAACTTCATTAACTAGAAGAAATTTTATAAAAAGATTTACAGCTGAAGGTGTAGACACAGCTTTAAAAGCTACAAATATAATTAATGAAAATATAAACAATTTTACTATTAAAAGTGTTATACCAAAAATTGATAGTGATATTTTACCTTTTTTAGTAAATATTGATGAGAATAGATGTAATGGATGTGATGTTTGTGTTAAAATTTGTCCACATAGTGCTATTGAACTTAATATAAAAAATTTACAATACACTTTAAATTCAAAATTTTGTACAAACTGTAATTTATGTATAGATATGTGTCAAGAGAGTGCTATAACTATTGATAGATTAAAAAAGCAATTAATAGACAATATTAAATTAGAAGAAAAAAATTGTACATCTTGTGGTATTGATTTTCATATTCCAAAAGAGTTTACAGATAAAGCAAATAAGTGTCAAGTATGCAAAAAGATAGATCATAAAAAGATGCTTTATCAAGTTATAGATTAAAACTTCTTTTTTAATTATAAATTAGTTAAAATATAAATCAAAAATATAATTAACTTTAAAAGGTGTAATAATGGTAAAAATTGAATTTTTAGGTCCTATAAATAGAGAAAATATTGAAGTTAAAGCAGATAATTTAAATGATGTAAAAATAATTTTAAATCAAGATAGTGAATTAAAAGAGTGGCTAAATGATTGTGCCGTAGCTGTGAATGATGAAATTGTAAATAATTTAAATATAACTTTAAAGAGTGGAGACAGAATCTCTTTATTGCCTCCTGTTTGTGGTGGTTAATTATGTTAGAACTTTATCGTGGAGCATTAAATGTAGAAGAGATAATTAATAAATGGTATCAATTAAATAATAAAGAAAACTATGGAGGAATTATTAATTTTATTGGAGTAGTAAGAGATGAAAATTCTATTACTGGACTTAGTTTTGATATATATGAACCAATTTTAATAAAATGGTTTGAGAATTGGCAAATAAAAGCAAACAAGTTAAATGCAAAAGTTTTTATGGCTCACTCCATTGGAGATGTATCACTTCACCAAAGCTCATATATTGCAACAGTAGCTAGTCCTAAAAGAAGGATTGCACTTAATTTAATTGATGAATTTGTAGAAGATTTTAAAGCAAATGCACCTATTTGGAAATATGATTTAATTGATAAAAAAAGAGTATATGCAAAAGATAGAAGCCATAAAATTAAGGGAAGTGGAATTTTAAGTTAATTTAATTATAAGAGGAAAATTTATGCAAATAGATTATGAGTTGGAAAATTTTCTAAAAGATTTAAAAGTATTGATTGTTGAAGATGATGAAGTTGCTCAAAAATATTTAGTTGAAATAGCATCTGATTTAGTAAAAGAGGTATTTTCTGCATCAAATGGTGAAGAGGGATTAAAAATATTTAAAGAAAATATACCAGATATTGTAGTTTCAGATATAAATATGCCTATTTTAAATGGACTTGATATGGCAGTTGAAATAAAAAATGTAGATGAAAATATACCTGTTATTATAGTAACTGCATTAAATGAAATAGAACTACTACAACAAGCTATAGAGATAGGAGTTGATAGATATCTATCAAAACCTGTTGACCCTGAAAAACTAATCTTTGCTATTAGTAAATGTGCATCAATGATATATAGTAATAAAATCAAACTTCAAAAAAGAGATATTATGTTACAAGAAGCTGTAATTTCATCAAAAAATGAAATACTTCAAGATATTGCACATCATTGGAGAAATCCACTAAATGTTATAGCTTTAATAAGTGATAATTTACAAGACAAGTATCCTAAAGAGAGTTATGATGAATATTTTTTAAGAGTAAAAGAAGCATCTAAAAAAATTGATAATATGGTTCATAATCTCTCAAAAACGATTGATTATTATGCAAGAGATTTCGCATTAAATGGTCAAAGAGTTAATTTTTTATTACACGAAAGTATTCAAAAGACACTATTTATCTCTACTGAATATTTTAAAGAGAGTAATATTTCAACAGAATTAAATATTGATGAAAATATAAAAATTTTTGGATATAAAAATGCTTATAATCTAATTGTATATCAAATTATTAAAAATGCTTATGAAGCAATAGTTAAACATAAAAAAGATGGATTAATAAAAATTAATGGATGGCAAGAAGATAACTTTATCTATTTGAGAGTTTGCGATAATGGTGGTGGGATAGAAGATGAAATTGCAAAAAAAATATTTGAACCATATTTTAGTACAAAAGGACCCCATTCTGGTAATGGAATAGGACTCTTTATGGCGAAAAAATTGATAGAGCAAACAAGTGAAAGTAAAATAGAATGGAAAAATAAAGAAGATGGTGTCTGTTTTAAAATTAAATATAATATAATAAAATAAATTATCTCAAATTAAACAACATCTGTGAGTAACTCTTTTAATCGAATAGGCTCTTTAATATTATTCTTATTTAAATAGCTATTTAATATTCTATGATTAATATGTATATCACACTTTGTAATTTCAAAAATTAAGTTTAATACCTCTATTACTTCATTATAGTTTTCTTCATCTTCATTAAGTGAAAAATGACTAAACATAAACCTCTTTTTTCCAATATCACTAATATAGCAAGAGGCGTAATCTTTTTTCCATAACTGTTTATAAAAATATAATCTCTCATCATCTTTATATTGTTTATAAATTAAAAAATCATACATTTTTTGCATATCTTGTCTTGAAAAATTAAATGTAAATTGAGAGAGAACTTCTACGAAACCATTAACTAAATAGTCATATTTTCTATTTTTATCTTCAGGTCCCATTAATAAAATTTTTTTACCTTTTAATTTATAGCCATAATTTTGAATATTGAATCCAAAATTTCCTAAAATCAAAATTTTATCATTTCCATCAATCTGTTTATTCCATGAAGTAATAATATTTTCTTCTTGTATCTCTTTACAACATAATAAAATATCTGATACAATAAAAGAATTTTCATTAATAGGTAACATCATAGACTTTATATAATTATCTATCACAACTCATCCTAAATGTTTTATATTTTTTAATTATATAAAACAATCGTACATTTAAGATATTTTTTTACTAAAAATCATAAAAAAGTCATCAAAGTGTAATTATATTTTACTTAATGCTAATTTTAATGCCTCACTTTTACTATTTGCAAAACTTCTAATTAAACCATTTTTATTAAAAATTTCAATTGAATAGAGATTATTTGATTGAATCTCTAAAACTCTATAAAAATCAAATTTTTTCTTTAATTTATTTATTTCTCTATTTTCTAATATTTTAACTAACATTTTAGTCTCCTTTTATTGAGTAAAGTAATATTTTATTACCATTATATACTTTTTATTGTAAAAGTCAAGTAAATAGTAAGTTTTTTTTGTATAAAATTAGTAAAATAAAATCTAAAGAGGTATTTATGACTTTTATTGAATTTAAAAAAAGATTACTTGATGGAGATATAACCCTCCCTAAATTTGCTAAACTTGTTAAAATTAGTGAAAAAAATTTACAAAGTTATAAAAAAAAAGGTGAAGTACCAAACTTAGTAGCAGTAGCTATTGAATCATTTGCAATTATGAAAGAGAATAATTTAAATTATAAAGATATAATTGAAAATTTAAATTTAAAAAATAAAAAGAAAGAGGGTGTTGGATTTCAAAAAAATCCTCAAAATGTAGCTAAAAGAAAATAATAAAATTAATGAGGAATTAATAAATGAAAAAAATTTATAAGCTTCATAAATTGGCAAAAGATATTAGTATAATATATGTAGAGTTTAACAAAAAATCAAGAGACGAAATTTTACCATTCTTTAAAAACTTTTTTGCAATTGTAGATGTGGCTACAAATGGTGAAAATGGATTAGAACTATATAAAAAAAATAGATATGATATTGTTATTACAGTACCTAATGAAATGCCTAAATTAAACGGTATTGATATGATTAAAAAAATAAAGGAGATTAATCAAATTCAACTTATATTGATAATTTCAGAATATGATTTTTCAGACTTTTCAATATCATTTTTAAGTCCAAAAACAGATAGGTTTTTATTAAAACCATTCTCTGCACAAGATTTAATTTTAGTGCTTGAAGAGTTATGTGAAGTTTTTCATACAAAGGAAGGAGATTTAAATTTAGTAGATAAAAAAAATTTAACAATAGATGATGTCAATGAATTAAAAAAAGATATACTAGATTTAAAAAATGATATAAAAACTCTACACAATAAGATAGATAAGATAGGAAAAATTCTCTTGATTTAAATCAATGAATTAAAAATTTAAATCGGATAAAATTACTCCTAAATAAAAATTAGGAGAAAAAATGGAAAATTTAAATATGTTTTGTTATCAATGTGAAATGTCTGCACCAAATGGCTGTGGAAGTAACGGTGCTAGTGTTGGAACTTGTGGAAAAGATGATAATAAAGCTAGATTACAAGATATTATGGTTTTTGGTTTAAAAGGACTTAGTGCGTATAGAGAGCATTTAAATGAGTTAGCACCAACTGCAACAAAAGAGATTGATGATGTTGTTAATGAGACTCTTTACTTTACGCTTACAAATGTAAACTTTAATTTTGATGAGCATATTGCACAACTTATGAAAATAGGTGATGCTGGTGTTAAGGCTATGGATTTATTAAGTGAAGCACACACTTCAAAATTTGGTATACCAACTCCTGTAAGTGTTACTCAAAACAAAGCGGAAGGAAAAGCAATATTAGTTAGTGGGCATAACTTAGATATGTTAGGAAAACTACTTGAAGCTACAAAAGATAAGAATATAAATATTTATACTCATTCTGAAATGCTACCAGCTCACGGTTATCCTGAATTTAGAAAATACTCACACTTAAAAGGAAATATTGGTAAAGCGTGGTTTGACCAAGCAAAACTGTTTAAAGAATTTAAAGGCACAATTGTTGTAAATACAAACTGTATAGTTCCTCCTAAAGCTAATTGTGAATATTTAGATAGATTATATACTTATAAAATTGTTGGTGTTGAGGGAGCTAAAAAAATTGAAAATAATAATTTTAATGAATTAATTGCACAAACTTTAAGCTTACCTGATGTAGATAATTTTAATTCAGATGATACGCTAACAACAGGACATCACTATAAAACTATTTTTACTTTAGCACCTCAAATATTAGAAGCTATAAATAGTGGTAAAATTTCACAATTTTTTGTAATTGCTGGTTGTGATGCACCTGGTAAAGGTGGAGAGTATTACAGAGAGATGGCTGAAAATCTACCAAATGATTGTGTAATTATCACTTCTAGTTGTGGTAAATTTAGATTTAATGATATAGATTTTGGTGTTGTTGAAGGTACAGAAATTCCAAGATATTTAGATTTAGGTCAATGTAATGATAGCAATGGTGCAGTTCACATCGCTATGGCAGTTTCAGCTGCTTTAAATGTTCCAATTAATGATTTACCAGTTTCGATAGTTTTAAGTTGGATGGAGCAAAAAGCTGTAATTATTTTACTTGCACTATTTAGCTTAGGAATTAAAGGAATCTATTTAGGACCAAAACCACCACAATTTGTAAATGAAGACATTTTCAACTTCTTAAGTGAAACTTTTGATTTACATTTAACTGGTGATGCTAAAGAGGATTTGAAAGATTTACTAATTAAAAAGAGTTCTTAGTGAAAATGTTACTCTTTTTATCTTTTTTCTTATCTTTTTCTCTCTTTGCAAGTGAAGCTATTTTTGATAAAAAATGTTTAAGTTGTCACACAAAAATGTTGAGTAAAAGTGAGACTTTAAAAAATATCAAAAAACTGAAAGCTCCTCCAATGCTCGAAGTTGCAAATAGAGTTAAAAATGCAATTAAAGTTACAAACAATGATGAGGATTTACATAAATTTGTAGTTGTCTCATTTATTAAAAATTATGTTAAATATCCTGATATTATGAGTGGTTTTTGTACTCCAATGGCTTATGAAAAATTTGATGTAATGCCAAGTTTAAAAGATAAAATTAGTGAACAAGATTTAGATAGCGTAGCTAATTGGATTTATGATTTTTATGAAGGAAAAGAGTTTAAATAAAAATTTCACTCTTTTTTTATACACTCTCTGTTAATTTTTTCATCTCTTTAAGTTTTGAAGTTAAGTTATTTAAAAAAGGAATAGGGGCATATTTTAAAAGTTCTATAACCTCTTTTGCTTCACTATTAAAATACTCCGAATTTACAATGATATTTCCGTGATTTGTATCGGCTAATATTGAATTTTTTATCTTTATCTCATCTCCTCCGAGTTTATATTTAATCAATTCAATCTCTTTGCTTGATGGATTTTTTAAAATATGTTTTAAATACTTAAGCCTTGTCTGTTCTGTATCATCGAAAATCTCTTGTTCTGTAATATTTAATGCTTCTGCAATATATGGGATTAATTCAAGTTTTAAATTTAATGTTCCATTTAAATAAGCATAAATTGTCTTTTCTGTTGGAATTTCGCCTGTATTTTTTAACTTTGGCTCAAGTTCTAAAAGTCTCCTTACAAACTTTTTTTTATTAATGCCTTTTTCTCTAATTCTATTGTTTATTTTTTCGTATATTTCCAAAATTTCTCCAAAATATTTTTTCTGAATTTTAGAGAATTTTAATGAATACAGTGAAGATTAAATATTATTTAAGTATTTATAATATAGAATATTCTATGTATTAAATATTATTGTTCAATACAAATTTACTCTAATAGGAGATTTGATGAAAAAATTAATATCATCAATTGCAGTAGTAGGTCTTTTAGGTGCTTCAACAGTTAGTGCAGATAGTTTAAGTAAAAACGATAGTGAGTTTTTAGGTTTAACTTCAAATAGTGCTATTACACTTAATAGTAAAGAGATGGTTCAAACGGAAGGAAAAGCTTGGTGGTATAATAAGGATAGTTATCTAGCTCTTTGGTATAACAAAGCTGAATTGGGTAAAACTCAAACTGCTGGTGGAATTAAACTTGGTGGATTTAAAAAATAATAAATATGCTTCTTCCAGTTTTTACTGGAAGAGGTAAAAAAGGAAAAATTTGAAAAAATTAATTTTATTATTTATATCATTCATTATTGCTTTTTCTAAACCTCTTCAAATAGAAGAAATTTTATCTGATAAAAATGAGTTTAAATTAAATTCTACTATTTCGTATATAAATATAGATTCAAAAAGTTTAAATAGTGAATTTGTAAAATATGATATTAGCGAAAATAACTCTATTACAATTCCTATTGTAGCAGGTGAAAATTTAGTTGATACAGACTTTTTAAGCTTTAGTTTAGATTTAAAATATGGACTTACAAAAAAACTTGAAATTTTTAGTTTTGTAAATTTTTATTACTCAAATAGTAGATACTCATTAAATGAGAATTTTGCAAATAATAGCGATAGTGATTTTAACTCTTTTGGAGTTGGTTTATCTTATGAGATAAAAAGTGAAGATGAAACTCCTGCTTTATTGGTTGGTTTAACTACTCAAGCAATTGAAAAAACAGAGTTTTATAATTTTACAGAAAATAACTACTTTAAAAATAACTCATTTTTTGTAACTTCATTTTATACAAGTGACCCAATAGTATTCTCTTTAAGCTTATCTTATCAACTGAATTTAGATAAAAAAATAGACAATCTTTCCATAAAAAATGGCGATAGTATAAATTTAACACCTATGTTGTATTTCGCAGTTAATCCATACACTTCATTAAATGGTGGAGTGAAATATAGCTATAATTCAAAAGATAAAATAGATGATAAAGTTATTTCAAATTCAAACTCAAATATTGAATTTTTATTTGGTGCAAGTTATGAGATAAATCCAAAATCTATAATTTCAATAGATACAGGTTTTACGAACTCTTCAAATTACTCTCAAAATAGTATCTCTTTTAATTATTCGTATAGATTTTAGAATGAAAATTTTTCTTTTAATTAAATTAATTTTTGTTTTAAATCTCTATGCTGATATAAATATAATTACAAAAAATTATAATATTAAAAAACCTATAAAATCTTGGATAGAGTTTAAAAATGAAAATTTAACAAAACAACAATATGATTACTCTTGTGGTGCTGGTTCATTATCTACAATTTTAACTTACTTTTATGATAAAAATATAACTGAAACTATGATTTTAGATTCTATTTTAAAAATAAAAAAAGTAAATAAAGAGAAAAAAGAACTTGAAAATTCAACATTTGATTTATCTTTTGCAGATTTAAAAACTATTGCAAATTTAAATGAATTTAAAGCAATTGGATTAGCAATTGAGTTTGAAAGTTTATATAAATTAAAAAGTCCTGTTATTTTATATGTAAAAATTCGTAAAAATGAACATTTTACAGTTTTTAAAGCTATAGATAAAAATTTTGTTTATTTAGCTGACCCAAGTTTAGGAAACATAAAAGTAAAAATATCAAAATTTAAAGAGATGTTTTTTCAAAGAAATGATGATAAATTCAAAGGTAAAATTTTAGCTATTTTGCCTAAAAAAGAGATTGATAAATTAAATATAAATAAAAATTTTATGAAAATCGAAAAGTATTCAAATTTAATTTATGATTTAATAAAAGATAAGTTTTTAAAATAGGTTTGATATTTTTTCGAACCCTTATATCTTTTTTTATCATAATTAGACTTTAGCACTCAATAACTTTAATAATTCTTTTTCAAATTTCCTAAAAATTTCAACTTATATATAACCTTAAAA
Source organism: Campylobacteraceae bacterium (assembly GCA_016744535.1). Taxonomy (GTDB): domain Bacteria; phylum Campylobacterota; class Campylobacteria; order Campylobacterales; family BB28; genus BB28. The sequence goes on along the minus strand of JADGEE010000005.1, from coordinate 455 downwards.
AATATTTCGATAAAATATAAATAAAGTTTATATAAAGATATTTTAATGTTTAAAGAAATAAATATTCCAAAATTAACAATTATCGCTCCAATTATTTCTCTATCTCTCCTCACAACTCTAATCACATATTTTTTTGTGAAAAATCAATATGAGTATTTTGAAAAAGAGATAAAAGAGATAGAGATTGAATATATAGAAAATCAGAAAAAACTTATTAAAAATGAAATAGACAGAGTAATTAATTATATGGAGTATAAAACTAAATTTATAATCAATAAAACAATTGAGAGCCAAAGAGAGATAATAGATAGAGTTGAGAGTATTAGATTTGGAAATAATGGATATATTTTTATATTAAATGTCCACTTATCATCTTCTATAAAATTTGATAAAAATTTAGCTGTTTGTTTATAATCAACATCAAAATCTTTGAAAAATTTTTGTATTCTTCGATA
>JADGEE010000069.1 GCA_016744535.1 Campylobacteraceae bacterium | reverse complement strand
GTGCATTAATTAATATTAATAATAACATTATCTCCATTGTTTCAACTGATATAAAAAGATTATCTATTGTTGAGCTTAAAAATAGTAATAATCAAGAATTTTCTATTATTATTCCAAAAAAATCTTTAATCGAAATAGAAAGACTTTTTTCTAAAGATATTGAAATATTTTTTGATAATGTAAATTTAATAATTAAATCTAATGAATATTTTCTATTTACAAAATTAATAAGTGGAAATTTTCCAAATTTTAAAAAGATTATTTCCAAAAATAATAGTTATAAAATAAAACTTCCTAAAAAGAAAATATTAGAAGAGATAAATTTAATAACAGCAATTTCTAATGAGATAGAGTTAATACTAAGTAGCAAAAAAATTATTTTTGAAGCCAGATCAGATGATACATCAGAAGCTAAAAGTCAATTTGAATTTCAAACTAATTTAAATAATACAATAAAGATAGGAATTAATAGTAGATATTTATTAGATTTTTTACACTTAATAGATGTGGACGAATTTGATTTAGAATTAAATGGTGAAAATTCACCATTTATTCTAAAAAGTAAAAACTTTAAAACTTTAATTACTCCTATAATAGTTTAAATTATTATTTAAACTAAAAATGTTTTAAATCTCCCTCATCTAATGGAAATACATCATCGTGTCCAGTTGCCTTTGGAGGCTGTTGTTTTTTAGATTTTGGTTTTGTTTGAGATTTATGTGTGATATGTGATATCTGTTTAGGTTTACTACTAACTCTTCTAGTAGTAGATGTATGCGTAGCAGATTGAGTATTAACATCAATTCCAACCATTTTAGCGATTTCAGCTACACTATCAAGCATTGAAAGAGCTTGAGCATTTAACTCCTCTGCTGCAGCAGCTGCCTCCTCTGAGCTTGCTGCATTTTGTTGAGTAATTTCATCAATTTGCCCCATTGCACTTGCAACTTGATTCATTCCCTCAGCTTGTTCATTTACTGAAGTTGAAATTTCGCCAATTATGTTTGATGTCTTTTGAACTTTATCAACAATATCTTCAAATGCTTCATTTGTCTCTTGTGCAATAGTATTTCCATTTTTAATTTGCTCAATTGACTCTTCGATAATATCTGCTGTCTCTTTTGCGGCATTTGCTGAACGCTGTGCTAAATTTTTAACTTCCTCTGCAACAACTGCAAACCCTAGTCCGTGCTCACCTGCCCTTGCGGCTTCAACTGCTGCATTTAATGCAAGTAAATTTGTTTGAAATGCAATTTCATCAATTGTTTTAATAATTTTTGCAATTTGTTCTGATGATGTAGAAATACCCTCCATTGAAGTCATTAAATCTTTAATTTTTTCATTTCCAAGACTTGCAGACTCATTTGCTGTTGTAGCTAAAGTGTTTGCTTCTCTTGAATTTTCTGCATTTTGATTATTAATTGCCGTTGATTCTTCAACTGTTGCACTAACCTCTTCTACTGCACTTGCTTGTTGTGTTGCACCTTCTGCTAATGCAATTGATGAAGATGAAATTTCATTTGAAGCTGAAACAACTTGTGAATTTCCATCAGAAATTGTTTGAACTGCTATAATAATAGGTTTTGTGATACTTCTGATAATTAAAATTGCAATTATTACACCAAGAATTAATGCAATAATTAAACCTGTTATCATAATAGAACTTGCACTACTAAGCTCCTCTGCAGCTTCCTTTGAGTATTGATTTGTAATATTAACTCCAGCCCTTGAAATTGATTCTGCAGCTTTGACTACAATAGTTCCTACTCTATCTCTCTCTTTAGCTAACTCTTGAAGTCTTGTCAAATCTTTAAGTAAGCTTTTCATCCCATTTTGATACTCATTTTTAGATTTTTCTATTTCATTTAATTGAGAAATATCAAAAGGTTTTCTAGTAATAGTTCTAATTTTTCTAAGTAAATCATCCATTTTAGAAAAATTAGTTAAGGCATTTTTCATAATAGAAGTGTCACGAATAGCTTGTGCTTTAAAGTTTTTAACTCTTGTGTCATTTCCAACATCAATAATATCATTTATCCAACTTATTTTATCGTGTCTCTCTTGAAATTGAATAATTGTAGTAGTACCACTATTTATCTCTTTATCTAAAGCATTATTCTGATTTGCTAAAAATGAATTACAACTCTTCATATACAAACCAGCAGCTTCATCAAGTATTGCTCTCTCTTTTTTAACATCAATATTTATCTGTTCAGTCTCATCCATTAATTTTTCATAATCAACTAAAGCTTTTTCAGTCTCTGTCACTCCTTGAATTAATTTAACAAGTGCAGGATATTTAACTCCATGCATTTTAGCTTCATTCAAGCTAACTTTAACTTTACTAATATTATCTTTTGCATTACGCAAATAATTTTCATTACCTGTTAATCCATAACCCCTCATATTATACATAGCTAAACGATAATTTCTCTCCATTCCATTAGCCATCTCAACTTCTGGTGCATACTCATATGCTAATTTTGTTGATTTATGCTCAACAGTTTTCATATTTACAATTGCTACCATACCTAAAACAAATGCAATTAAAATAAGTATCCCAAAACCTATTGAAATTTTAACCGATAATGTTGTATCTTTTAACATATTTTTATTCCTCTACTGTTTCTAATGTTTTTTCTTCTATCTTCTCTTGTTTTGCAAATGATTTCATATTATTTATCTCATCATCATCAAGTGCTTTTTCCATATCTAAAATAATAATGACATCCTTTTTTACTTGAGCCATATGTTTAATTAACTCTGTATTTACATTAGCACCAAGTGCTGGAGCTTCTGTAAGTTCATTTTGAGAAATTCCAATAACTTCATACACCTCATCTACAACAAATCCTATTTCGATATTATGAATTTTTAAAATTATTATAGCAGTATGCATCTCCGCTTTTCTCTCTTGCATACTTAATTTCAATCGAAGGTCAATTATTGGAATAATAATCCCTCTTAAATTCATAACTCCCTTTAAATAAAAAGGAGTTTGTGGAATAGGAACAACTTTTTGAAGTGCAATAATCTCTTTTACACTTAAAATTTCAACCCCATACTTCTCATCTTCTAAAATAAAAGTTAAATATCTGTCTTTTATAGATGCAACCTGTTGGCTACTCGCATTGGAATCCATTTTACCTCCTTTTATTAGATATAACCCTCTATTTTATATGAATAATTATTAATATAATTTAAATTTAAGACAATTTTTTAACCACTTTATAATAAAAGACATTTAAGTTTCAACTATTCTAACTTTAACCTTAAATTTGATATATTACATAAAAAATTTAAAGGTTAAGTATTGGAGTTTTGGAATAATATATATTATCATTTTGACCCAGTAGCATTCGAGCTTTTTGGATTAAAAGTTCACTGGTATGGATTAATGTATGTCTTAGCACTGTTTAGTGCTTTAATGATTGCAAAATGGATTGTGAAAAAAGATAATTTAAAAATTTCAGATAAAGATTTAGATAACTATTTTATTTATGTTGAAATTGGAGTAATACTGGGAGCTAGAATTGGTTATATCTTATTTTATGACCCACATGTAAGTTACTATTTAACTCATCCTTGGCAAATGTTTAACCCATTTATGAATGGTGAATTTGTAGGAATTAGAGGAATGAGTTATCACGGTGCGATAATTGGATTTTTTATAGGAACTTATATATTTACTAAAAGACATAACTATTCATTTGGTTTTTTAATGGACTTAGTAGCATTAAGTGTACCTTTAGCTTATGTCTTTGGACGAATTGGAAACTTTTTAAATCAAGAATTAGTAGGAAGGGCGACTGATAGCTCAATTGGAATATATGTTGATGGTATTCTAAGACATCCATCTCAACTATATGAAGCATTTTTAGAAGGCTTTGTACTATTTTTTATAATATACTTTTATAGAAATTATAAAAAATTTTCAGGTGAATTAATTTTAATTTACGGTTTTGGTTATGGAGTAGCTAGATTTATAGCTGAATTTTGGAGAGAACCAGATTTTCAAATGGGATTCATATGTTGTGATATACTCACAATGGGTCAAATTTTATCAACTTTTATGATTTTAGTTGCTACTATATTTTATATTTTTTTACGAAAGAAGAGTTTAAAATAAAATGAAATTAAATAAAAAGATAGCAGTTGTAATTCCATCATACAGAGTTTCGAAACATATAAAAGAGGTAATTGAAACTCTGCCGAATTTTATAGATTACATAATTGTAGTTGATGATAAATGTCCTCAAAACTCTGGAAAAATTGCTAAAAGATTAAATAATTCTAAAGTAGATGTTATTTTTCATCAAATAAATTTAGGTGTTGGTGGTGCTGTTGTAAGTGGTTACAAAAAAGCAATAGAATTAAATGCTGATATTGTAATTAAAGTTGATGGCGATGGACAAATGAATCCTAATTATATGGAAAAATTAATTGAACCAATTTTAAAGAATATTGCTGATTATACAAAAGGTAATCGATTTAATGACTTTCAAGCACTTAGGGCTATGCCTAAAATTAGACTTTTTGGAAATAGTGCATTATCATTTGTAGTTAAAGTAAGTTCAGGATATTGGAATGTAATGGACCCAACTAATGGTTATACTGCGATAAATAAAAAAGCAATTGGGGATTTAGATTTAAATAAATTATCAAAGAGATACTTTTTTGAATCAGATATGTTAATTAATCTAAATATAGAAAATGCAGTTGTAAAAGATGTTGCAATTCCTGCAAAATATGCTGATGAGGAAAGCTCACTCAAAATTAGTAAAATTTTGATAGATTTTCCAAAAAAACTCTTTAGAGGATTTTTAAAAAGAATTTTTTATAAATATTTTATATATGAATTTAATATGGCTTCCATATATTTAATTTTAGGTTTACCTATGGTGATATTTGGAACTGGTTTTGGTGGTTATAGATGGTTTTTAGGAGCTTATGAAAACATAGAAAACAGTTGTGGTACTGTTATGTTAGCAGTATTGCCTTTAATGCTTGGAACTCAATTTTTACTTCAAGCGATAAATATTGATATTGAAAATATCCCTAAAAAATAGAAAATTAAAATGATATTAAAAACTACACACTCAAAAACATTTATAGATAAATTTAAATTAGTTTTAAAAGAGTTATATAATTATGAAGAGTATATGGATTTTATGATAGTTCCATCTATAATGGGAAAGAAGACTCTTTCATATTTACCTCTTTTAAATTATAGCGATAGATTATATAGTGATATTGATGATTTACTAGAGTTAGCAAAAGATAATCACTATCAAATAAGAGTCTTAAATAGTGAATATAATAACTTTAAAGAAGATGATACAGTTACAATGAGGCTTGATATAAGCTCACTTAATAAAGAGACAGTATTTAAAGAGTTTATAAAATCAAAATGTCGAAATCAAATTAGAAAATCTCAAAAGAGTAATTTATATATAGAGTTTGGAAAAAATAAAAATTTAATAGATGATTTTTATAATTTATTTAGTACCACAATGCACCGATATGGAACTCCAGCATTTAATAAGAGACTATTTGAATTAATAGTAGAGAAGTTAAATGCAAATATATTTGTAGTTTATAAAGAAGATATTGCCATTTCTGCATTGATTTTAATCGAAGATGAAGATATCTCTTTTGTACCTTGGGCGGCGTCAGAAAATCAATTTTCAAAATATTGTCCAAGTCATTTAATGTATTTTGAAGCGATAAATTATTCAATTGATAATGGCAGAAAAATATTCGATTTTGGTCGTTCTAATTATGCTGGAAATACTTATAAATTTAAATCTCAATGGGGAGCAACTCCTGTTAAAATTGATATCTTAAAATCAAATCGTGAGAATATTTATAATAAATACTCTTACGCATCTAAAATTTGGCAAAAATTACCAAAAAAATTAGTTGATTTTGCTGGAGCAAAATTATGTAAATATTTAGAGGATTTGTAATGAGTAAAATTTATAATAAATATAATATTTGGCTCACTATTGATGTAGAAAAGATTACAGATACAAATTTTAACATTAATTGGAAAAGTAAAGCTGATTTAAATTATGAATTATTAATCAATAATTGGATTAAGTTATGTGATAAATTAAATTACAGATCAACTTGTTTTGTTTTAGGAAGTTTTGCTAAAGAATATCCAAATTTAGTTAAAAAACTTCATAACAATGGTCACGAAATAAGTTCACACGGAATTAATCATAATTTAGTTTATAATATGAAATTTAGTGATTGGCAAGAATCAATTAAAGATTCTAAAAAAATATTAGAAGATATTATAAGTGATAAAGTTAAAGGTTACCGAAGTGCTAGTTGGTCATTACCATTTAATAAAAATTATTATGAAGCTTTAATCAATGAAGGGTATAGTTACTCATCTTCATACTTTCCAATTAAAACTTATATGTACGGAAACTATATAGATAAAAAAGAACCTTTTAAAATCAAAACTAAAAGTGGAACTATAACCGAAATTCCTATTCCAAAATATATACTGCCTTTTAGTGGAGGATTTTACTTAAGAGTATTACCTACTTTTATAGAAAAATATCTTTTAAAAAAAGCTATTAATAAAAAAATTAAACCTGTCATATATATTCATCCTTATGAATTAATTAATAATAAAAGTCTTGTATCATATTTTTTAAAATATTCAAAAATAAATTTAGATTTTATTTTAGCCTTTTATTCAACATCAAAACCGATAGATAAAATAGAATGTGCTATAATTCAACAATAAAATTATAAAAATAAAAAACGGTAGGTAATTATGAATTTATTATATAAGGAAAATTTAATAAAATATATTTTATTTATATCTTTATTAGTAAAACTGATAATTTTATTCTTTTTTGAAAAAATTGGTTTTCCTGATAGTGCTTGGTATGTAGATACTGCCACACTAATATATGAGAATAATTTTATTTTACATAGTGATGAGGATATTAATTTTCCTTTATTGCTCTATTTCTACTCTCTAGCAGTTCCTTTAAAAGCCTTTTTTGGAATTAAAGCATTTGCGACTTTTGATGTAATATTAGCAACATTTACAATTTTAGTGATTTATAAGATAAGTGATCAAATTTTTAATAATAAAATAACTGCAAATATAGCTGCTTTAATAGTAGCTTTTTATCCATTTTTTAATTTTTATAGCATTATGATAATGAGTGAAACTACTTATATTTTTCTTTTATATATCTCTTTATATTATGCTATTTTATTTGTGAAATATAATCAAGTTAATTATTTAGTAATATTTTCTACTTTTTTCGCTCTCTCTACTCTTGTTAGATTTATTAATTTAGGAATGATTTTATTTTTTATCATACTCTTTGTTATCACTTCTTATAGAAAAAATAAAAATTATATAAATGTAATAAAAGTTATTTTTATAACTTCTATTACATATTTTATCGTAATGTCTCCTTGGTGGATTAGAAATTATTATGTATATAATCAATTTACCCCAACAACACCATCTTATACAGGTCATGTATTATATGCTGGAAACAATCCTTTAAATAAAAGTGGTGGTGGAATTGGTGGGGTTGATGTAGATTATTCACATTTTAACCATATTAAAGATCCTATTAAAAAAGATGAAGCTCAAATAAAAGCAGCTATAGACTGGATTAAAAACAATCCTACTGATTGGCTTATTTTAGAGTTTAAAAAATTGATTAGATTCTATAGAATTACACCATATGCTACTCAATATCAACTTTGGTATTATAAACTAATATCAATTTTTAGTTATGGAATTGTTTTTATTTTATTTTTATATGGTCTTTATAACTTTAGAAATAAATTTTGGGAGTTTTCACCTATGATTTTATATGCTATATTATTAACAGGTGTTCATATGGTTTTTATAGCATCTATAAGATATAGACTTCCGATAGAGCCTTTTATGATTATAATTGCTTCAGGAGTATTAACTAAAATTATGGAGAGATATGCTACAAAAAACAACTAACCTACTACTATTTCTATTAAAAATTTCTCTTTTACTTATTGTTATATATTATATATTTTCTGATGTAAGTTATGATTTAATAATAAATAGTATAAAAAGCTACTCACTTATTGGGTTGAGTGTTGTATTAATTGTTGTTTTTATACCAGAGTTCATATTTTCACTTAGATGGATAGAGGCAACAAAAGAAAAATACGGATTTTTTGTTGCACTAAAAGTACACACTCTAGCATCCATTGGTACATTTATCGCCCCTGCAAAGTTAGGTGAACTTATTCCTATAATATATTTTAAAAAATATCATAATATTAATATATTTAGCACTACAGCAACACTTATTTTAGTTAGGTTTTTAGATATGTTAATGCTTGGTTCAATGTTTATTATTTCAGCATTTTTATTATTTGATGATAGTTCACTTAAAATAATCTCTTTAATTCTTTTAATCTTTTTATGGTTATTAATATGGATAATTTATTTTAAAAAAAAGTTTGCTTATAAGTTTTGCTATATAATTCCAAATAGAAAAATTAAACTATTTTTAGTAAAAACTCTAAGAAGTATTCATCAAATATTATATAAACAGAAAATTTTATTTATACTTTTTTATACTTTTTTAATATGGATTGGATATTTTTCGATTACAGCTATTTTTTTACTTTTTGTAATCAAACTTAATTTAACACTAGGTGCTACTTTTGTTGTTTTTGTAGTATCATCTATTGGTATGGCAATACCATTAGCACCATCTGGTTTAGCAACATATCAAGCATCACTAATCTTAGCTCTTAGCTGGTATGGAGTCGATAAAGATAGTGCTTTATCTGCATCAATAATATTACATTTAATTCAATTGTTTCCAGGAATTATGTTATATATTATATTATTTGTTTTTAGTAAAAATAAAATAAAATTTAGTGAATTATATAAAAAATAGAATTAAAAGAGGAGCTAATATTATGAAGTATATTCCTTCATCTTATCCATTTTTTTCAAAAAAAATAAATAAACAAAAGTTATTTAAAAATTTTGGCTGGTTTAACTCTGCTAGAGCCTCATTAAAATTTTTATTACAACAAATTGTTAAAAATAGAAGTGATACTGTATGTTTAATACCAGCTTATACTTGTCCAACTGTTTTACACGCTATAAAAGAGGTAAATATTAAATATGATTTCGTAGATATAGACAACTCTTTGGACTTTAATATACAAAAACTTAATGAAAAAATAGATTTTTATAAATTAAAAAATATTATTTTAATTCCAACTTCTCTATTTGGAATTAATTTAAGAGATTATAAATCAATTTTTCCAAATATAGTTGTTATTGAAGATAGAGCTCAAGCTATGTTTAATAAAAACTCTACTGCAAATTATCAAATTTTAAGTTTTGGAAAAGGAAAAATCATCTCTTCTTGGAGTGGTGGAGCAATATATCCATTAGATGATAATTTACATAAAGAGTATCTAAAACTAAAAGAAGAAAAATCATTTTTATTAGATTATACAAAATCTATACTTTTAACTATAATTGCAAAATATTTTTGGTATTTTATTGAAAAATCACCTCTTAATCCAGAAAAAAAATCTAAAATGGACTTTGTACCAATAGAGACATTGCGTCTCTCAACAAAAAAAATAGAATGGCTTTCAACTAGCATTACTTCCTATAATATCTCAAAAAGAGTAAGTATTTCAAATAGTTATCTACAAAAAATAGACTCATCTTTACTATTTGATTTAGATCAAAATATAGCATATCATAGATTTCCTATTAAATGTGATTTAAATTTAACTGGTGTTAGTCAATTACTACCTTTTAGAGAAGTATTAAAAGAGGCTCAAACTTTAAATAAAGATGAGTTTACAGGTGCTAATGAGTTGGCTAAAGCATCTCTTTTACCTGTACATCAATTAGTAAATAAAAGACATATAGATAGTATTGTAGAAATATTAAATAATATTGATAATAGCTTAGAGATTTACTTAGATGAATTAAATAATAATAATAAAGCAAATATATTTAATGATAAAATATTTATAGATATAATCTCTAAAATATATAAAATAGAACCACTATTTCAAAAAATTAATAATTTAAATACTATGTTATCTTTTAAAGTTAATAATTTATTTTCTGGAAAAAAAATCATATCAATGCCTTATTCTTTCTATCCATTAATTTTTAATAATCTTAGTGATAAAGAAGTTATGTTGAAAATGATAGATAGTGCAAAAAAATTAGGTAATAACTATTATGTTGAATATAAAAGTATTGGAAATAGTAATTTAAAAGAAGAGATAAAAAATCAATCTATACATAAAATACATACAGGTATAAATTCATTACTATTACTTAAAAATGAGTATACTATACAATATCAAAGATACTCCAAAAAACTCAGACAAAATATTCGTACAACTAGACGAAGGGCTGAAGAGAAAAATATTAAATTTGTATTAGCAGAGAGTGAAAATGATATTGAAAAATTTTATAATATGTTAAATTTTATGTTCAAATCTAAACATAAAACAATATCACAACCTTTTGAAATTTTTAGAGATATTTTTTTAACATTAAAACCACAAGGAAAAGCAGATTTTTTTTTAGCAAAATTAAATAAAAAAGTATTAGCTGGAATTGTTATACTAAAATATAATAACAATTGGACATATATGTGGGGTGCTTCAAATTATGATTATGATAAATTAGGACTTAATACTCTACTTGTAGATATGGCTATACAAGATGCAATTAATGCTAAAGCTAAAAGTTTTGATTTTGGACCATCTGCTATTAATAATACTCACTTAATTAATTTTAAAACTAAATGGGGATGTGAACAGACAGATCTTTTTACATACTATTGGAATAAAAAACCAAATGAAAATAGTATTGATGAATCTTTTAGTATAGCAAGAAATATATTCTCTAAAATGCCTCTTTTTATTACTAAACAAATACCTAAGTTTATTGCACCCATTATGGTTTAGTATAAGGCATATAATGAAATCTTTAATTCTATTTATATCTACACTCTTTTTTGCATTTGCAGTTGAAACAAATTTAACTTATGATATAAAATTTGGTGGTCTCTTTGGTGGAAAAGGTAAAGCTTATGCAAAAATAATTAAAAATGATAATAACTACTCTATTAAATTAGAAGCTCATACTAAAGGTTATTTAAAAGCCTTGACTTCAAATAGAGTTGAAATATATGAAAGTTATGGAAAAATAAAGAATAATATTCTTATACCAAATAGATATATTAAAAAACGAATAAATAACTCTAAAAGTAAAATTGATACTTATATATTTAATCATAATGATAAAAAAATAGTTATTAAAAAAGAGAGATTTAAAGAAAAAGAAAAAGAGAGTTGGTGGGATAAATCAAAATTTTATGCTAAAAATGATATTTTAACACTTCTATTTAATTTAAAATATATTTTAAATTCTAAAGATAAATATAAGTTTTATGCTATTGGTGCTAATAAAACTAATGGAGAATTAAGTTTAGAATTAAAAGATAAAAAAAATAAATTAATATTAAGTGTAATATTAGACAAAGAGAAGCTAAAAGATTCAAAATTATTTATAACTATAAATAATGATTTTTTACCATCTTATATTAAATTAGAAAATGTAAATTTATTTGGAGATGTAAAAGCTATATTAAAAGGAAAGTGAGTGAGTTTAGGTGAAATTGTAAAACAGACGCTAATAAACTTAACTAAAAATGGCAAAAGTGCAACACCGGATTTATATAAAAAAGAGTTTTGTATTGAAGCCTCAAAACTTGGAATTCATATTGAAGAGTGTGAAAAAGGTTTAAGTAGATTTATAAATCGTCTCTCTCCTAAAATTCAAAAAAATATTTATAAAAACAATATAAAAACAATGGATGAATTCATAACTTTTTTAATAGCTGAATTTAATAGAATAAAATTAAAAGAAAATAGAGGATTTTTAGATGAATTAATGCTTTTAACAAAATATATATTAAAATCAATCTCTCTACTACATAACAAAGAAGCATTTCATTTAGTACAAAGCTCTTTTAATAGACTAAATAATCCCTCTTCAAATGATTTAATGGTTTTAAAAGAGAAATGGAAATTTTTTGCAGAAAATTATGATAATAATTTTTTAAATGGCTTAAAAATTATTTCAAAAATTGATAAAAGTGATTTAAAAAAGAGTCTATTAGAAGTCATTAAAAAAATTGAAAAACTTCAAAAAAATTGTAAAAAAGATAAAATTTTACAAGATTATAAAAATTTATCATCTCTAATTATAACTTCAACTGTTCCATCTATTACATCTGAACTTAACATATTAATTATGAATTTAAATAAAAAGTTAAAACAATCTCCAGAATTAATCGTCTCAAATACAACTCAAGAGGAGATAAAAAAAGTTATCAATAGACGAAAAGAGTTAGATAGAGATGAATTCATAAGTGCTAATAAAAAAGCACAAGATGTACTTATGAATCTATTGCAATTATCAAATGAAAATAATTTTAAACAGAGAGTTATGGATGTAAAAGATATAATACAAGATACAAATAATAGTAATTTTGATATTAAAAAGATGGAAATGTTGACTTTAGTTGCATCTCTTGAGAGGGGAATGGGAGAATTTAATGATATTATAGAAACTAAAAAAGAAAATATTAGTATACTTGAAGATAAAGTAAAAGAGTTAGAAACTAAAATGATTAAATTAGAGAGTGAAAAAGATAAATTTCAGAATGATTTCCTAAATAAAGCTTTTGAAATTGGAGGGGTTGGAGCATTAGAAAAGAGATATAAAGAGAATCTAAAACCATATTCAATATCTATTATTAGAATTGATAATTATAGTAATATTGTAAATAGTTATAGTAAAAAGACTTGGGATGCAATTTTTCAAACATTTAAAAGAATCATAACTAAAGATATAAAAGATGGTGATATTTTAAATGCAATGGATGTTAGAACATTTTTACTATTTTTAAATGGTGAAAATTTAGATGATGGATTGAAATTTTGTGAACAAATTAAAGAGAGTATTACTCATAGTAAATTTGTATATAAAGACAAACAAATTACTGCTACTGTTAGTATGGGTATCGCTAGTAGAAATGAAGATAGTGATTTTGAGTTAGCTATGAAAAAAGCTATGGATAGATTAAATATAGCTAAAAAAAGACAAAATATTATAGTTTCAAACTATAATATGGCATCACTTTTAAATATCTAATTTAAATTTTAGGAGGGAGTTTGAGTATGGGAACAACAACAATGAATAGTATTCACGAGATGACAAAATCTCATTTGAATAATATAATGCAAATTATGGTTTTTAAGTTAAATGATGGTGTCTATTATGGGACGAATGTATCAAAAATAAAATCTATTGAAGATTTTAGGAAATATAAATTAATTAAAAATAATATTAAAAATGATGGAAATAGAGAGATACTAGAAGGATATATTGAGTATCAAAAAAAAATAGTTCCATTTTTAAATATAGAAAAGTGGTTAAATCTTTATGATAAAAATAATGAGTATAGAGTTACAATTGTAAGTGAATTTAATAAAAAAACTATCTCATTTCCTGTCTTTGATGTAGATAATATTTATAATATTTCAATTGAAAAACTTCAAACTAGTCATGTAAATAAAGAGTTAATCACTTACTCAACTCTACTTGAAATTGATGGCGTAGAGGAGACTTGTTTAATATTAGATGTTGAGAGATTAATTGAAGAAGTCTTCGGAATAGATTCTATTATAGATGAGTTAGAAGATACAGAAGTAGATAGTGATAAAATGGTATTAATAGCAGAGGATAGTAATAGTGCTAGACATATCATTGAACAGATTATGCTAAAAACTAAATTAGAGTATAAGATATTTGAACACGGTAGAGCTATACTAGATTATCTCAAAGAGTTAGATGAGACACAAAAAGAAGAACTAGGGTTAATTATTACAGATTTAGAAATGCCTCATATTGATGGTTACCAAGTAGTTAAATTTATAAAAGAGAGTAAAAATTTAAATCATATTCCAATTGTTGTAAATAGCAGTATGTCAAACACAGGAGTTAAATTTAAAACAGAAGAGTTAGGTGCAGATGGTTTTGTATCAAAAACTGATCCAATTAATTTTATAAAAGAGATTAAAGAAAACATATTAAAATAGTTGGTATACTTTTTGCTTCTCTATATAACATACGATTCTTAAAGAGAAGTTTTTTCTCTTTGTTCTCCTTATTTTTTAAGCTTATTTGATACTTTCTTCTATTAATAAAAAAATTTCACTTTTTTTTCATTTTTATATACTATAATTAAATTAAAATGTTTTTAAGTTCTTTTATTTGATAATAAATATAGAAGATTATTAAAAATAAAAAGGTTAAATTATGAAAAGGAAGTTGTTTATCTCTCTATTATTAACATCTTTTGTACTTAGTGTGTCAATTGAGTTGTTTACGATATTTATAATAACTTGTATAAATTCAACTTCAACTCCATAAACTTCAATTGAATCATCTATATTAGTATTAAGTTCAATATTTCCTACATGAACTCTACTTTTTAGAATATCTAAAGCTCTATGTATAGATACACTAATATTAAAATCATTTTTTA
The DNA here is from genome assembly GCA_016744535.1 of Campylobacteraceae bacterium. Taxonomy (GTDB): domain Bacteria; phylum Campylobacterota; class Campylobacteria; order Campylobacterales; family BB28; genus BB28. The sequence goes on along the minus strand of JADGEE010000069.1, from coordinate 429 downwards.
ACTTATTAGGATTAAAAAAATCTAAAAAACCATCAATAGTATCATTCATATAATGTATTTGTTTCTTTGTATTTTTTGAAAAGTCATCTACGTAATCTTTATTGATCTCGTTGTACTCGTGTGAAAAGTTAACGTCATCACAATATAAAGATAAAGTTTCTTTATTCCAAAAAAAATCATCATTTAAATAGCAGTTTTGCAGGCGATTCTTTCTAAGGGGCTGCCATGCCAATATCAACGATTGGCAACACTCGCGACACAGGTACGTCAATAACTGGAACTGCAACAGCTCTATATTCCTTCACTCAAAAAGCAGACCGTTGATCTTACGAATGCGTCACTACCGGAAAAGATGGCGTTCTTACCCTGCAAAAACACCTTCACCAACAAGGTTTTGTGATCTGCAATACGAAAGGCCCACTTCAGGAG
>JADGEE010000068.1 GCA_016744535.1 Campylobacteraceae bacterium | reverse complement strand
TAACACAATATTTATTATAAAATTCATTTTACTATCAATAACATCAAGTATATCAACAGCATCTAATTTTTTTTTACTCATTTAATAGCCTTGTTTAATAATTTTTAGTTAAATAAATAAAAATATTATATTCTAAAAATAGAATAAAGTCAATATTAAAATACTAATTTTAGAATGAAAAATATATTATAATTCACTAGATATTTTAAATGCCTCTTTGAAAATATTTAATTTTTGTTTTAAATTTTTATTTTCGATAATTAATTTTAGTGCTTTTTCTGTCATTTTTGGTATATCACCATTTGCCCAACCTGAAACCGTACTTTGAGGTACATCTAATTGCTCCGATAACTCCTTTTGAGTTATTTCAAGTTCTTTACAAACTTCTTTAATTAAATTATCTTTTTTCTCCTCTGACACTAATTTCCCTTTTTATTACTTATTTAATATTTTATTTTTTTACTCATCTTTTAATACAATTTAAAAAATTAGAAAATATTATTAAAATAATATAACAAAAATATTAAAAAAAGGTGTAAATTTAAATCTATTATAGAAGACACAATTTTTTTATTAATTTTGCTAAAATTATATAAAGGATTTAAATGAAAACTTTTGAAGAGATTGGGAAAGGCTTAATATCTCTTGGTTATGTTTATATATAGTAAGTGAATTAATTTATGAGGATAAAAATGTTTAATAGCTTTAATGATGTACTTATAGGTATTAGTATTATTAGTTTAATAGGTTCGTCTGTTTTAATTGCCTATATTATATATTACAAAAAATCACATAGTAGCCACTAAATTATAAAATAAAATAAAAAAAGGTGTAAATTTAAATGTATATAGAAGATACAATAACAGCGATTGCGACGGCTAGTGGAGTTAGTTCAATCGCTATTATTAGAATTAGTGGAGTTAAAGCATTAGAAATAGCTAAAAAAATTTCTAAAATTAAAAAATTTAAAATTAGATACGCTCATTTAAGTCATATATACTCAAATAGTGAAATTATTGATGAAGCTATTATAATTTACTTTAAAGCACCATATAGTTTTACAGGCGAAGATATTATCGAAATTCAGTGTCACGGTGGGATTATAGTTGCAAATATGATTTTAGATGAGGTTTTAAAATCAGGTGCAAGATTAGCTCAAAATGGGGAATTTAGTAAAAGAGCATTTTTAAATAATAAGATAGATTTAACAAAAGCTGAAGCAATCTCAAAATTAATTGAGGCAAAAAGTATTGATAGTGCTAAAATTTTAGCAAAACAGTTAAAAGGTGATTTAAAAGAATTTGTAGAGAATATTAGAGAGAGTCTTTTAATGATTATTGCTTTTGTGGAAGTTAATATCGATTATGCTGAAGAGGATTTACCTAGTGATATTTTTGATGATATTTTTAATAAATTAAATTCACTTCAAGAGATATTACAGAGTACACTTGAAGCTAGTAAGAGAAGAGAAGGGTTATTTTCAGGCTTTAAAGTCTCTATTATTGGTAAACCAAATGTAGGTAAAAGCTCAATTTTAAATAGGCTTTTAAATTATGATAGAGCAATTGTAAGCTCTATCGCTGGAACTACAAGAGATACTATTGAGGAATCAATTAAAATCGGAACTCATTTAATTAAAATAGTTGATACCGCAGGAATTAGAGAAAGCTCAAACGAGATTGAGAGTATCGGGATTACTCGCTCAATCGAAGCGATAAAAGAGTCTGAAATTGTTGTGGCTATTTTTGATAGGAGTAGAGAGTTTAGTGATGAAGATAAAAAAATATTAGATATTATAAATAGTTTTAAAGATGAAAAAGAGATAATTATTATAGTTAATAAAGTTGATTTAGATTTAAAATTTGAGTTAGAAAAATTAAATAATTTTGAAATTATTAATTTAACAAAAGAGAATATAAATCCATTAATTCAAAATATAGAAAATATCTTAAATACTTTTAATGCAGGTGATGAGTTGATTTTAACATCAAAACGACAAATTATAGCTATTGAAAATACACTAGAGACTATTATTAATTCTAAAATACCATTTGAAGATGGTGAACTGGAACTATTTGCATTTGAGTTAAATTTAGCTATTAAGTCTATTTCTGAAATTTCAAAGCCTATTGAATACAGTGAGGTTTTAGATAAAATTTTTGGGAGTTTTTGTTTGGGAAAATGATACTTTAATAAGTCTTTGTTAAAGTATCAAAATTTATAACAATGTCGTGATTATCTTCCAGTTTTTTTAATATATTATCTATCTCATCTTGAGAAAGAGAGAAAAACAGTAATTTATCACTATCTCTAAAAGTTGTAAAATCTTCATAAGATATAACCCACTCTCTATTATCATTTCCAAAATGTATTATTAGTGAATCACTTTTTCTCTCTATAGTTCTAAGATTTATAAATAGTGTATGATTTACAAATACAGACGCAAATCTATCTTTATAATTTTTTGCATTTAAATACGATATGCTTATTAAAACCATAAATATTAATGTAATTACTTTTTTCAATAGTTCACCTTAGTTATTTTTTTGAAATTCTATTATATTTTTTATTTAACTCTTATAAATTTAATTAATGAAAATATAAAAAAAATTATAAATTTTTATAAACTTTCATTTTCCAAAGTATTAAAAACTAACTCTCTTACTTCATCATTTAAAATTGAATCTTCTATTAACTCTTTAAATTTTGGATTATCTAAACTCATATTTTCTTTAGTGATTGATTTATCACTATAATTTATATCATCACCCTCATTTGATATGATATTGTTTAAAAATAGACCACTTCCATAAATTGTAGCTAATTTCATCTTATTTATATTATTAACTATTTTAGAATTTATAATGCTCATATTAGAAGTTTTATCACCATACATAGCACCTCCAATATCTCCACTATTATTATGTGAAATAGTTGAATTTACGACTACAATATCGCTATACCAATCTCCAAAAATTGCTCCACCTTTGCCATTTACACTGTTTCCAATAATTTTTGAATTTAAAATTACAATATCAGAATAGCGACTTCCATAAACTCCACCACCATTATTATCATTTGCATTTTCTGAAATAGTTGAGTTTTCTACTAATATATAAGCCGAACGAGGTCCATAAATTCCACCACCAAAGCTATCATTTGCATTATTTTTAATAGTAGAGTTTTTTATATTTACAACTTTTGCATAAATTCCACCACCACTATTTTCACTAATATTATCACTTATTTTAGAGTTATTAACTATAACTTTACTAGCAAAAACACCAGCACCATTATTATTACTAATATTATCTCTAATTGTTGTATTTTCAATTAAAGCATTTTTTCTAGCATAAACTCCACCGCCATTGTCATTACTAATATTATTATAAATAGTTGAATCTTTAATTTTTAAATCTCGTGAATAGATTCCACCACCACTGTTTTCACTAATATTATTGGCAATTTTACAATTTTTGATTATTAACTCTCTGTTAAAAAATACTCCGCCACCATAACCCTCTTCACTGTTTCCGTTAATAATAGATAGATTTTTTAGTGTTAGAGTTGAATTTTTAGGAGCTTCAAAATATATTATAGAGTTTATTCCAGCACCATTTAAAGTTACATCTTTAGAGCTTAATCCACTCTTTGCCATAATAGTTATGTTTTGTGAAGATTTAAACTTAGATTTAAAAGCTCCTTTTTTATCAGAACTAGTTTTGTAATAACCTTTATTTAAGATAATCTTATCATTTTCAACACTTTTACTAGCTTTATCTATTGCAACTCTAAACTCTTTTATATTAGAGACACTGTAATTTTTTGCAAAGAGGCTAATCCCCAAAAAGAGGGGAATTACTAAAACTGAAATTCTCATTATTCATCTTCACAATAAGCATCAAAAGCGTCCGTAGATATACCAGCACCATACTCATAAACTAACTCTCCACCATCTTTACCCTGTTGTAAATTTGCACCTACAAAAACTATAATACCAATTAAAAAGACTATTTCTAAAATCTGTTTTTGAAGTTTTGATGCTAACACTTTTATAATCGCTAAAACTGACATTGCTATCGCTAATATAAAACCTAATTGAGCGTGTCCACCTAACTCCTCTTTACCGTGTTCGCTTAATAGTGGATATATACTCCCTTTTGTATCTTGAAGGATTCCTCCGCTATACCAAGCACCAATTAAAAACAGAGCTGAAACTATTACTAATACAAAACTTATTTTTGAGTAAGTTAATTCTTTTGTATATAAAAATAGACCTTGAAAAATTAAAACCAAGATTGGTAAAACTATTGCAAAGTGAACTATCGCAGGATGAAGTGGTATACTCTCTTCCATTGCAACCTCCTATAAATTTTTGTGGATAAATACTACATTAATAACTCTTAATTAGCTTTTAACTAAACAAAATAATAATATTATAAATTTAAAAATAACAATTTGCTATTTAATAGAACAATCTTCTTAAATATGATAATTATTATCAATATTAAAGAAGATTTAAGATTTTTACACTATAATTTTGATAATAAAAATCAATTTTAAAAAGGAGGAAATTTGAAAAAAATATTAACTTTTTCAATTTTAGCGAGTTCATTACTTTTTGCAGATTCTGTAAATGAGGTATTTGCTAACGGAGAGATAGAAGGACAGATAAGAGGTGGTTATATAAATGTAGATCCAGAGGGTGAGAGTAGCAGTGATGCTTTTTCACTAGGGGGATTTTTAAAATATGAGAGTGGAAGCTTTTATGGTTTAAAAGGTGTTGTTGGTCTATACACTTCTCAAGGTCTAGGATTAAATAGTAGTGATAAAAATGGTGATTTTTTTAATTTAGATTCAAAAAGTTATTCTCTTTTAGGAGAGGCTTATTTAAGTTATGAAAGTTCAGGTTTTAGTTTAAGTTCAGGAAGGATGTTATTAGATACGCCTTTTGCTGATGGTGATGATATTAGAATGATGCCCAATATGTTTGAGGCTAGTGTGCTTAGCTATAGTGGGATAAGTGATTTAACTCTAATTGGTGCTTATGTTACGAAGTGGGCAGGATTTGATGCTGGAAGTCCAGATAAATTTATAAAACTTTCAGGCGATGGTACAGACGGAACGGTAATGTTAGCTGGAATCTATTCTGGATTAGCTAATACAGAAATTGGTGCTTGGTATTATGGGGTTGATGAGATAGCAGATATTGCTTATTTAGATGCTACTTACTCAATGGAGTTGGATTCAATAGAGCTTGAAATTTCTGGACAATATGCAAATCTTTCACAAAGTAATCAAAGTGGTGTGGATGGAGATGTTTTTGGATTAAGTGCTTCAGTTGCTTTTGAGGGATTAAGCTTGAGTGGTGCATATAATAAAGCTTCAAATAGTGACGGTAGTTCTGTTATTAATGGTTTTGGTGGAGGTCCATACTTTACATCAATGGATGAGATGACAATTGACGGATTAGAAGATGCAAAAGCTTATTTAATTGGTGCAGAGTATGATTTTTCTAATTTAGGTTTAGATGGAATTAGTTTAGGTGTTGCTTATGGGGTATTTGAGGATTCGATAAATGCTCAAGAGACAAATGAGATGGATATTGTAGTTGCAGGAGAAGTTGCAGAAAATGTAGATTTTGAGTTAATTTATGCTTCACTTGAAGATGATATAGATAGTAAAACCCCAGATTTTAATTTTGATAGATTATTAGTGAGGGTAAATTATAATTTTTAAACAAGGAGATTAAAATGTTAAAGATAAAAGCTAGAGATGATTTAATCAAAGGTAATGGGTGTACTTGTTAGTTACATAAGTTATTAATACAGGAGGCTTGATATGAGTATTTTAATTATAGGTGGAGATAGGATAGAGCCTATCAAAGCCGTTTTATATGAACTTGGTGCTACGAAAATAAAACATTGGGATGCAAGAAGACAGAGTAATGATCATAAAAATTTGCCAATGAAAACAGATTGTGTTGTTATGCTTACAAACTTTTTAAGACATAACACAATGATACATTTTAAAAAAGAGGCAAAAAAGAGAAGTATTCCTTTAGTTTGTGCTAAAAGAAGTGAGAGTAGTGTATATAGCGAATATACAAAGATTATGAAGTAAAGGATTTCAATGAGTTTAACTACTGTAAAAATGGGAAGTAGTTGTAAAATAATAAAATTAAACACTAGTGGTAAATTGCTTCAGAAACTTTTAGATATGGGATTTATCCCTGGTGCGAGAGTAGAAGTTATAAGAGAAGCACCACTTTATGACCCATTAGAATTAAAGATTCATAACTATTATATTGCACTTAGAAAAGATGAAGCTAAAAATATTGAAGTAGAGTTATAATGAAGATAGCACTTACAGGTCAGCCAAATTGTGGTAAATCTACAATATTTAATATGTTAGCAGGAGTTCATCAACATATAGCAAACTATCCGGGTGTAACAGTTGATAAAATGTCAGCAAAATTCTCTTATGAAAATGAGAAAATAGAGTTAGTCGATTTACCAGGGACTTACTCTTTTAGCTCATATTCTATTGAAGAGAGGGTTACAAAAGAGTTTATATTAAATGAAAAACCAGACCTTATATTAAATATTGTGGATGCTTCAAATATCAAAAGAAACTTATATTTGACTTTTCAACTCTTAGAGATGGGAATTCCTACAGTTGTTGTGCTTAATATGACAGATGTTGCAAAGAGAAGAGGAATCTTAATAGATAGCCAAAAAATATCTCAAATGTTAGGTGTTGAGGTAGTTGAGGCAGTAGGTTCAAAAAATGAGGGAAAAGAAGAAATTTTAAAAGCACTCTTAAATACTTCAAAAAAAGCTAACTTATATAAAAATTTTGAGCTTAATTATGAAGAGTTAGAGCTTAATATTGAGAATATATCAAAAGAGTTAGGTGAAAAAACTTTCAACAAAAGATGGTCATCTATTAAGGCATTAGAGGGTGATATAACGATACTAGAGCATTTAAAAAAAGATACTCCAGAGATAGAGAAGTTAGTTAAACAAGAGAGAACTTTTTTTCATGATAATTATGATAAAGATATTGATGCTTTTTTGGCAACTTTTAGATACGATAGTGCCGATGTTATATATCATAAATGTGTTCAAGAAAAAAGCACAGGTAAACAAACAAGCACTGATATTGCAGATAAATTTATTTTAAATCGCTGGTTTGCACTCCCAATACTATTTGCTGTTATGTTTTTAATATATGAATTATCAATTGTATTTGGATATAAAATTACAGATTATACTTGGCCTATATTAGCCTCATTTAAAAATTTAGTCATAGATATACTACCACAAGCCTATTTTATTGAAGTTCCAATGCTAACAGAGCTTGGAATTTGGATGGTAAATAGTGCAAATGCTCTGCTTAATTATATACCCATTTTCTTTATTTTATTTGGACTTATAGCTGTTTTAGAAGATATTGGATATATGCCTAGAATGGCTTTTATTTTAGATAGGATATTTAGAAAATTTGGTCTTCACGGACAATCAACTCTACCTTTAGTATTAGGTGGTGCAATGGTTGGAGGGTGTGCTGTTCCAGGGGTTATGGCGACAAAAGGGATTGCTGATGAGAGAGCTAGGATGGCGACTATATTAACTGTTCCATTAATGAATTGTTTAGCAAAAGTTCCATTTTATACACTTCTATTAGGTGCATTTTTTAAACCTGATATGGCTTTAATGATGTTTTTTATATCCACAGTTACAATTTTTACAGCACTAATTGTAGCTAAAATTTTAACATCTACTATATTAATAAATAGAGAGAGTACACCATTTTTGATGGAGTTACCACCATATCATCTACCAACTTTTAAAGGTGTAATATTAAGAGCAACTCAAAGAGTTTGGACATATATTAAAAAAGTTGTAACAATAGTTTTAGCAGTGGCAATTATTCTTTTTGTAATGCTTCAATTTCCTGGAGTTAGTGAAGAGAAAAAACAAGAGTTTGCAAAAAGTTTTGAAAACTCAATAGTGACTTTTAATAATAAAACTAAAAATAATCCTTATTATGAATTTATAGATGAAAAGAGTGAGTTAAACGAACTTTTAAATTATTATGATTTATACAAAGCAAAAAAGATGAGTGTAACATCAAAAAGTGGTTCTATATCTGTAGATGATAATTTTAAGCAAAAAAATAAAGTATTTTTTAAATTCATAAAACCAAAAACTGATAAAGATGCAAGAAAAATAAATAAAGCTTTAAGAAAACTCTCAAAAAATAGAAAAAAGATTCTATTAGAGATGAAAAATGAAAAAGTTGAAAATAGTCTTTTAGGAATGGTTGGGCGAAGTATGGAGCCTATTACTCAATTTGCGGGTTTTGATTGGAGAATTAATGTTGCATTTTTAAGCTCATTTGCAGCAAGAGAATCAGCAGTTGCAACACTAGGTTCAATTTATGATAGTAATCAAGGGCAAAGAGCAGAAGAGGCTATGGCTGAAAATAGTGGATACACACCACTTCACGCAACAGCTATTATTATATTTATGTTATTAACACCACCTTGTATTGCTACTATGATTGTTGTAAAAATGCAAACACATAGTTATAAGTGGATGTTATTTGCGATATTTTTTCCAATAACACTAGGAATTGTTGTATCTTCAACAGTATTTTCATTGGGAATGAGTAATAGTTGGAGTGGCTTAGAGGCTATGACCTATTTTTATATGACAGTAGTAGCTATAACTTTAATATTAGGTTTTATTCCAAATAAACAGATTAACTGGAGAGGTGCGTTTAGACCTAAAGTTGATGGAATCTATTTTAGACAAAGGAGAAACAGTTGAAAAAAATATTATTAATTTCACCAATTTTAATAAGTACACTTTTTGCTCATTCAGCAATTATGTCTTGTTTTGATAATGGTGATGGGACAATAACTTGTGAGGGTGGTTTTAGTGATGGCTCATCAGCAAATGGAGTTGAGTTTATAGTTGAGAGTGATGGTAGTAGTATATTGAAGGGTAAAATGGATGAGTACAGTGAATTTACTTTTAATAAACCAGAAAAAAAATACTCTGCTGTATTTAATGCAGGAGAGGGACATAAGGTTTATATCAGTGGAGATGATATAACAGAGTAACTTTTCTCTGTTATTAGTTTATTTTTTAAATTTAATGTTTTTGGCATATTTGAAATGTTACTTTCAATAGAGATATTAATATCTACTCTTTTTATTTTTATAATATCAGTAAAAAAATTTACATTTTTGAAAGTTTCAACACTATCTATATAGGCTTTATTATTGTAAATAGATAAATATACTTTATATTTAAATCCTTTTTCAAAAAAACTTAAAAAGCTTGTTTCAAACTCAAAAGATTTTTTATCAATATTTTCAATAAAAACTATAATATTATCTTTATAGTTTAAAATTGAAGGATTTAATATGATTTGTTTATTAACTATACTATTTTTATAATTTAACTCTATATTTAAAACAGATGAATTTGGGCTATATTTAAATTTAGTAAATTTTAAATTTTTTTTAGATTTAAAGTTAATATTTAATTCATTAGATAACTGTTGTGTAAAAATTATTTTATATATACTTTCAATACTTTTTATATCTTTATATTTTTTTTCATTCTTATTATCCTCATAAATTATTTTAACCTCCTTATTTAATTGTTTATTTATAGTTTTAGGTATATTACTATTTTGTTCAATATATATTTTTTTATCAGATTTATTATCATCAAAAAAGCTATATATAATAATAAAAGATAAAAGTAGTAATATTAAACTTAAATATTTTTTCATTTAAGCTTTAACATCTAAAAGTCTATCATTTTTCTTTTCATCAGGTTCTATCATATCAAACTTAAGTAAATAATCTTTAAATGTATTTAAGTATTCTACATTTTTATCATATATATATTTATATCTATTAAGCCTATGTTCGTGTGTCTCTTCTGTTCCAGTTGTAGGACCTATTCTTGCACTAATTGTTTCATCATCAGAATTAAAAAACTCTAACCTTTCATTAAAAATTTGATTTAAGCTTTTGGGTTCTTTTACAAAGTTACCTTTTTTATTTTCTTGGATTGAAGAGTTAATACCTAAAATTTTTTTAAAAATTTCCTTAGTAAATTTTTTGGATTCTGAAGTCTCTATTGTTCCAGAAAAAACACTATCTGGCTTAGTTTCCATTAAAATAATAGCTAAATGGACACTTGACGCAGCTCCGGCCATATGATGTGTATCTATTGAAGTGTCATACTCTTTATAAGTATCTTGCATAGATAATTGATGAGTAAACCATAAATTATTGTCTAAATCTTGGTATGAATTTTTATAAAATTGAAATTTTTTATCTTCATCCACAACTTCACTATTTTGTTCTAAATATTTATTATAAGCATTAGCTTCTTGAAAATTAGGAAGTTTTTTATTTATTTCAGAAAGCTTTTCTGTATCTTTGTTTTTTAAAGCAGTCAAAATCTCCTCCTTAATGTTTGTGGCACTATAATTTTCTGCCAACTTTTCAACTTTTTTTAATATGTTTTCATTGTGTTTCGAATCAATCCCATATCGTGCTAAATCAGCACTATATCCTCCAGATGGTATCATTAACAATCCTTTATTTAATTAAAAAATTAATATATACAATTAAAGCATATTTTAAAATAAAAGTCAATATAATAGTTTCAATTATTGGATAATTAAAACTATTCAGTAATAATATTATTTTATTGGAGGTTTCATTTTGAAGAAGTTTATTATTGCTTTATTAATATCATTCGCTAGTACAAGCTCATTTGCAGTTAGTATTGAAACATATTATGAGTGGTTAAGACCACATGTGGTGGATGCAGTATGGGTTGAAGATTCACAAAATCCAGGAACACTAAATGCTACGGAAGCTATGGATGTTAATTATTCATATACTATCGATAATGAACATTTTGTAGCAGGACAAACTCACTTTTTTCCAACGGCTTTATCAACTGCTTGGAATTGGATTAATACAGATTGTTTTATAGATTTAGGTGGAGTAGAATATGGAAGAGCATTATATCCAGAGTGTAGGACTACAAGTAGTTATCTTCCATACTATACAAGTGCAGAAGATGCAAAAACATATTATAAACAATTTTTTGAGGCAGAATCTGATGGTCAATATGGTGGTGAAGTATTTTTAACAATTAGACAATATATTCAACCAGGTGGTTTACCAGGGTATAGAAAAACTATATTTAAAACAGATAATTTAGGTAAATTAGCTGAATTTGATGATACTGGTTCAGGTTGGAGAAATCCTCTTTATCAAACTAACTTTACTAATTTAGGTACTTTTACAGATGCACAAGGTGATTTTATTTGGTGGTTATTTCAATATCCTGATTTAAGTTCAAATGATAAAGATTTATCAGTAGAGAGTTGTGTTGTAAATGCTACTATTTATGATGAAAAGATTTGTAAAGAGACAAGATTTACAGTTAGAGGTCTTTAAAAAAAATGGAGAGTAAAATACTTTACTCTCTCATCCGCACTCGAATTATATAAAATAGTTGTTGTCTATTTAGTATAAAATTTAAGCTCCATATTTTTTTTAAGCATATTTTTATATTATTCCAAAATTTCATTTTACATTAATCTATTACATTTTTGGTGTTTTTATTTTAATTTATAAATATGATAATTGTTATCATTATTAATAAATACTTAAGTTATTTAAAGTATAATTTTGATAATTAAAATCAATTTAATTAAAGGAAAAAATATGAAGAAAACGGTTTTAGGATTAACTTTAACATCGTCATTAGTTTTAAGTTCGGCGTTTGCACATTTTCAAATGCTATACACTCCAGAGAGTGCCTTAGAAAAGGGTCAAACAATAGAGTTAAGAGAAGTTTTTACTCATCCATTTGCCGATGAGCATACTATGGATATGGCAGGAGTTGAAGAGTTTTATGTGATTAATAAAAAGAGAAGAAAAGATTTAAAAAATACTCTAAAGGCAATCACTTTCACAGGTAGTCATAATAGTGCTAAAGCTTACAAATCAGAGTATAAAGCAAAAAGAATGGGTGATCATCTATTTGTACTAAAACCAACACCATATTATGAAAAAGGTGAAGATATTTATATTCAACAGATAGTAAAAACTATTGTAAATGTAGCTGGAACTCCAACTAATTGGGATGAAGAGTTAGGTCTTAAAGCTGAAATAGTTCCACTTATAAAACCTTATTCAATTTGGGCTGGTTCAACTTTTACTGGTATAGTAAAGAGTAATGGTAAACCTGTTCCTTTTGCAGAAATTGAAGTTGAGTATCTAAATAGAGATGTTAATTTAGATTCTAACTCTATGGGAAAAACAAAAATAGAAGCTCCTCAAGATAGTTTCGTAACAATTGGAATTAAAGCTAACAAAGATGGTGAATTTACATTTGGTATTCCAAAATCTGGTTGGTGGGGATTTTGTGCATTAGGAGTTGGAAGTGATAAAGAGTATAAAGGTAAAGAATTAAGTCAAGACGCTGTTATATGGATTCAAGCTAAAGATATGAAATAGATAGAGTAATGTAGGAGATTTTTGTGAATTTGAAACTTTTGTATATGAATGAGGAGAGAAGTGTAATTAGATTTATATCTATTACAATAATGTTTATAATAATAATTATTTTTCTTTTTCGTTTTTTTATCATATCTTCACAAAACCTCCAATCTATCATAATTGAAGATTTAGAGAGAGATTTTGAAACTATCTTAAGACTTAGTAGAGATAGATATTTAACTATAATAATACAGAGTGAAAATGATTTAGAGGGGTTAGATAGTGATTTTTTAGACTTAAAACCTCTTTGGAATATAGATGATAAGAAATCTTTTGAAAATACTCTAGTTGTTTTAAGTATTAAAAAAAGTATTGAAGATTTAAATATATCTTTCAAAGCTAAAGCTATAAAATATTTTAGTGAAAAAAGCTCTAATATATACTATTTTTTCGATGATGAAAAAGAGAGAATTTATGCTATTTATAAAATTAATAAAAAGTTTATTTTTATAGAGAAAAATTTATCAAAATTTTATGAATATCAAAATTTTATGAAAAATATGGAAAATATCTCACTTTTAGCTATTTTTATTTTATATATAATAACATTCTTTTTAACCATTAAATATTCACTTAAAGATAGTGAGATTGATGAGTTAAATTTAAATCATTCTCAAAGATTAAAAATTTTAAAAGAGAGTGCTTTGACTGATAAATTAACTGGTGCTTTTAATAGATTGAAGTTTGATGATAGTTTAAAAGAGTTTATTATGCTTTCAAGTAGATTTAAGAGTGGTTTTTCGCTTATAATATTTGATATCGACCATTTTAAAAAGTTTAATGATACTTATGGACATCAGTTAGGTGACGAAGTTTTAGTATGGGTCTCAAAAATTTCAAAAGATACAATTAGAGAAGTTGATATTTTTGCTAGATGGGGCGGAGAAGAGTTTGTAGTTCTTTTACCAAATAGTGATTTAAAAGAAGCCTTAATTTGTGCAGAGCGACTAAGAGAAAATATAGCAGAATTTGATGTTGATTATCTACCTCAAATAACTTGTAGTTTTGGAGTTAGTGAATATGTCAAAGGAGATAATAAAGATACAGTTTTAAAAAGAGCTGATGAGTTACTATATAGTGCTAAAAATTGCGGTAGAAATTGTGTTAAAGGATAAGGGATGTTAGAGAATATAATTTTATTATCTCTATTTGTTTTTGCTATCTATTATCTATATAAAAGTGTTACTAAAAATAGTTGTAATTGTGGAAGTAATGGAAGCAATAGTTGTAAGGCAAAAAAATAATGGATATTATTAAGATAAAAAACTTATCTCATAAGTATGATAAAAAACAGATTTATGAAAATTTAAATTTAAATATCAAAGAGGGTTCAATTTTTGGACTTCTTGGTAAAAATGGTGTTGGAAAATCTACTTTAATAAATATACTTATGGGTTATATTAAACCAAATGCTGGTGAGTGTCTCATTTTTAATGAACATTCTCATAATTTATCTAAAAATATAAAAGAGGATATAGCACTCTTATATGAGGGATTTATTACTTATGATTATATGAGTATTGAAGAGATTGAGAAATTTTTTGCCCCATTTTATAAAAGATGGAGAAGAGAGTTATTTTATGAATTAGTAGATTTAATGAATCTTGAATATTCTCAAAAACTCTCTTCTTTATCTTTTGGACAAAAATCACAAGTAGTTCTAGGGACACTATTTGCACAAGATGCAAAGCTCTTAATACTTGATGATTACTCTATGGGGCTTGATGCTGGATATAGAAGACTTTTTGTTGATTATTTAAAAGAGTATGTTAAGAGTGGTTTAAAAACTGTGTTGATAACTTCTCACGTTATGCAAGATTTAGATGGTTTAATTGATGAGATGGCAATTATAAGAAGAGGTGGAGAGATTTATAGCAATAGAGTAAAAAACTTTAGAGATACATTTAACTGTTATGAAGTAACAAAAGATGAAAAAATGAGTATTGAAGAGAAATATATTCATAGAGTAGAAGAGTATAAAGATAAAAATTTAATTTATAGTTTTCATAACTTAAATTTAAAAGAGATAGAGACTAATTTTGAAGATAAATTTTTAGGTTTTGTAGGGAGATATTAATGTTTAAATCTATTTTAAGAAAAGAGTATTTAAAGTTAAAATTTTATTTATTAGCGTTAATATTAATTTCAATCGGAGTTATCTCTCATTTTGGTTTTAATATAAATTTTGATTTTTCTACGATTGAGCCTGAATCTATGATGTGGTATAGATTTGCAATTTTAGAGAATAAACCATACTTTTATATCTCTTATATCTTTATACTTTTTGGGATAACTATCGCTTTTGCACAATTTTTGCCAGAGAGGCTAAACTCTCGTATCAAAATTTTAACTCACTTAACAATAAACTTAAGAGACTCTATATTTTTACATCTTATTATAGGAATCTTAACAATAATATCACTCTCACTATTTAATAGCATTATTTTATTGACGATTTTAAATTTTCATTATCCAGTTGATTTTATCTATATAGCTATAAAAGATTTATCTTTTTACTCTTTGGGGTCTATTTTAATATATTTAACTTTAAGCTCAATGATTATTGATAAAAAGCTAAATTTAACACTTATTAAAGCTATTATTTTGACTCTTTTTATATCTATTTTTTTTAAAGATAGATATGAGAGTTTTGATGTTTTATGGTTTGCTTTTCTTATGTGGTTACCTTTTATTGTACTTGATTCTTTCTATTCGATAAAGCAAAAAAGAGTTAAATCTATCCTTTTTAAAATTTCTACACCTATATTTTTAGTTTTTTTAATATTTAATATATATAAATATTATAT
>JADGEE010000067.1 GCA_016744535.1 Campylobacteraceae bacterium | reverse complement strand
ATAATAATGGTTGCTCTAAAAAAAACGTTCTAATAATAAAAAGTTAGAAAAAGCTAAAAACAAGAGTAAAACACGAGGTAGACCAAAAGGAAGCAAAAATAAAAATAAAGCAGATATAGAGTTGTCATCATATTTATTATTTGTTCAAAAGACCATATTAAGGGTATTGTTATTGATAAGCAACGAGATAAAAATTGTCTATTTTGTTTTTGATGGAGAGTTTGGACATAATAGTGCAGTAGAGATGGTTAAGCAAACAGGACTTCAATTTATATCAAAACTTAGAAGAGTATGATGATATTTCAGATAAAGATTATTTGAAAGAGACAACTGAAGATGGAGATATTGAAACAAAAATTTATCAAATGAATATGTTGCATAAAAATTTTGCAAATATGCTAAATATTGTGATAATAAAAAAAAAAAATAGCTGTACATAATTGGTCAAATTTTTCAACTTTTATGGTTAATTTTGTTGCTATATTAAAGAAAAAAAAATTTAAAAATAGTGAGATGAGTAGCCTTGATGTAAAAGCTCATTATCACGGTATTTACTATGTTCATACAGTATTAAAATTGTTACCAAAAAAGCCAGATAATATTTTAATTAAGACTCTATATGAGAAGATTTCGACTATAGGGGCTATTTACAAATACAAAGAGGCTATTTCGTGGTAAAGGTATTGAACATCAGGAGGTAATTTAAGTTCACGGTCATTTAAATAACAACAATAAGAGGCTATTATAAAAAGTAATATTATCAATAAAATAAATACACTAGGTATGCCTCAAACGATTAAGGTTTCTTAAAGAAATTTAATCAGAATGAACGACTATTGTTATTTATGCAACAAAGCCAAAAATTATAGAAAAAGAAAATAAAAAAGTTTTATACTAAACGTCAATGACTTCCAGCTTTATTAAGTAGATAAAGCCCAAGTGAGAGAAACGCAATTGATGCTGAAAAATATATCATCTCTAGTGGATTGTTATAATCAGTATGCATAACTTTTTGGAAAAAGCTTACAACCAAAACCATAATAATAACTTTTGCTATTTTATCTTTTAATTGGTCAAGTGAGTGAATTTCAAGTATGCGTGAACTTTGAGAATCTTTTGCAATATCAATTTCAGATATAAATAGTTCATACAATCCAAAACTAAATAAAAGCATTACAACTGCAATTAAGTATAAATCAACAGCACCTATAATTCCACTAACTACACTTTCGTGAAATTTTTCAGGATGAGTGCCTAATATAAATACATCATAAGTTTGCATTGCTACATTATATATATCCACACTAGCTACAATAAAAAGAACTATTGCTCCGATTAATCCAAATACTACTGCAAGTATTACAAAAAACCTACTATACCAAAGACCAGCCTCAAAAATTTGTTCAATTTTATTTAACATTTTTCCCCTATAAATTTTTATTTTATAACTTCATCTAAAAGTTTAAAAAATTCATCATTTAAATTTTCCATTTCTTGAAATCTATCCACAATAGAATCTATCTTTTTACATTTGGATATACCACCATCTTTAATACTATCAATTCTATCTACAAAATTAGTATTTAATTTAGCACATATATCTTTTAATTTTATTAAAGTATTTTGATTAATTCCATCTCTATTAGTTAAAAGAGTATCTATAATATTACAATTATCCTCTGAAATTTCCCCTATCACGCTATCACTTAAGACTGAACGAGTTGCTCTATTTTTAAATAGAATAAAATTGATTTTAATTACCATTGTAGCTAATTTTTTATCAATATTAGTCGCAAAATTTGCTGTATTTTTAGCTTCATCATTAAACTCTATTATAGCACTCTCAAACTCACTCATACTATTACCTGAACTTTGAGCAATAGAATTCATCTCGTCAGCATTCTCTTTAATCGCACTACTCTCTTGTTGAAGTGTTTTGACATTAATTTCTATCTCTTTTGTAGCTTTTTGAGTTCTCTCTGCAAGTTGTCGTACCTCATCAGCAACAACTGCAAAACCTCTACCGTGCTCTCCTGCCCTAGCAGCTTCAATAGCTGCATTTAAGGCAAGTAAGTTTGTTTGGTCTGCAATATCTTTAATTAAATTTATAACAGAAGTAATATCGTTTGAGCGTTCATTTAATATATTTATCGCACCAGTTGTATTTGAAATTAAATCTATTAAATTTGTTAAACTTGATGAAATTTGAGTAATAGTCTCTAAACTCTCACCAGATTTCTGTGCTGTATGATTTGAATTATTTGATATCTCTTTAATATGTTCATTACTATCACTTATATCATCTTGCAAAACTGCTAACCCTTTACCAACTCCTGCTCCTATATCTTGAAGTTTGTTTGATAATGCTCCAATTTTATTTAATTTTACACTATCTTGAATTGCTACAACTGCTTTTGAAATTGGAATTGATGCCTCTTTGAAATCTCCGTGAAATCCCTCATAAAATATATTTCTATAAGTAATACCCTCTTCGGCCGAGCTATTAATAGAAGTTTTAACTTCTCTCATAAAAGCCTCAACTTGATCAAGTACATCATTAATCGCCCAAGCAACTTTACATAAAGGATTTTTATTATTAATATTTACAATTCTTGCGTCTAAATAGCCATTTGATGCCTTTTGTGCAACATCTATCATTTGGATTAAAGTTTCATCATCTATATTATTTTTATCTTGAGGTATAAATATGGAAATTAATATAATAATTATCATAATTGAAGCTAAAATAAAATTATGCTCAATAAGAGCATAAATTGCTACTCCAATTATACTTAAAAGTAGTAAAAGTGTTCTATTGTCTTTGTAGAGAGATGATATATTCATCATAACTTAATCCTTTATCTTTTAAAAAATCTGTCATAACTTTATCAGATGCACTAATTCCACCTCTTTTTTCTGCATCAAGAAGTAACTTATAAACTCCCTTAATCTCATCTACTGCTTTAGAGTTTGGTTTTCTTCTAACAGAATAATAACCCCTAATAGTTCCATCTTTGTCTAATGACGGAGTTACATTTGTAAAAACCCAATAAGATGCTCCAGATTTTGTAATATTTTTTACATAAGCAAAAATTTCCTGTTTATGCTGAATTCTATTCCAAAGAAATTTAAATACAATTTTTGGCATATCAGGATGTCTTAATATATTATGTGGTGTTCCTAATAGTTCATCTTCGCTATATCCTGACATCTCTGTAAAAATCTTATTTCCATAAGTGATTTTACCCTTTAAATCTGTCTTGGAAACAATAAAATCTTCCTCTTTTAGACTCTTCTCTTCATTTCTTGGTGTTGGTCTATTCATTTTCTCTCCTAAGAAGGCTTAATACTTAAGTATTTAAAAATTTTATTTCTATTTTACCTATTTTAATCTATATTAAATTTTAAATTTTATGTATAATTATTATTTATTTTAAAATAAGGATAATTTAAGAATGGAATATGAAATATTTTTAATTATTTTAATAGTTTTAGAGCTACTAGAAACTAATATTCAAAAAGGATCTACTCTACAAGAGTTGATACTATATAATTACTCAATATATAAACATAATTTATTTACATACTTTTTTTATAACTTTACTTTTATATATGCACTTTTAATACTTTTTATAATTGATATAAATAATTTTTGGTTAAATTTTATAGTAATTTTAAAATTTTTTGATATATCTTTTAAACTATTTCTATTTCAAAAAATAGATAAATATACTAAGAGTGTATTAAAAGAATTTATTCCAATAGATATTAAATTAACACTTCCTTTTAAATACTCTAATACTCTAATTTATAGCACACTTATGCTTTTTGCAATAAATTAAAAATAAAGAGGTAGTAAATGAGTAATGATATTATAATTTTAATGTTAAGTGTTTCAATATTTTTAGGTTTTTTTGGAGTTATGGCTTTTAGTTGGGGAGTTAAGAGTGGTCAATTTGATGATGAAAAAAAATTCACAAAGGGATTGCTTTTTGATGGCGAAGAGGAGTTAAATGAAGCAATAGAGATGGAGAAAATAGAAAAAAATGTTAAAAAAGGAGATAAAAAGAAAAATGACAAAAAATAAGTTTAATAAAAAATTTAAATAGAATTTAATAGATAAAGTTTTATTATGTGCCAAAAAGGAATTAAAAATGAGTCCTGTTGATATTGCTTTAGTTGTATTTTTAATTATTGTAGCCGTTGGTGGAGTTGGAGGATTTATATATGCAAACTTTTTTAAAAAAGATTAGGGACTAGCTATGTTGCAAGTTAAAGATGTAAAAATGACAAAAGATGACCCTTTTATAAATGATAAATTAAATCGAAAAAGTGATATAGAATTTTTAACTTCACTAATAGATACGCTAACAGAGCCATTTGTTATTAGTATAAATGCTCCTTGGGGAACTGGTAAAAGTACATTTATTAAAATGTGGGAGATGTATCTTGAAAATTTAAATATTCAGAGTATCTACTTTAATGCTTGGGAAAATGATTTTACAAATGAACCACTAATTGCTTTAATTGGTGAAATTAATGAATTTTTTCACGAATGTACTAAGAAAAATAGAGATTTACTAAAACAGATAAAAAAATTAAAAGAACACGGTGCTTACTTAATTAAGAAAGATATTGCAGATTTTATTAATAATAACAATACAAATAGTGATAAATCAAATGAAGATTTATTTGCTGAATATGTCAAAGATAAAATTGATACTTATTCGTGGGAAAAAGATATTCATAAAAACTTTAAGAGAGAAGTTGCCGAATTTGCTAAACTTGTAACAGCTGAAAAAAGACCATTTGTAATATTTATAGATGAGTTAGATAGATGTAGACCCTCTTATGCTATTGAGCTACTTGAAATTATAAATCATTACTTTAGTGTTGAAAATATTGTATTTGTTTTAGCAGTTGATAGAGAACAATTATTAAACTCTATTGAAATGGTTTATGGAAATAATATGGATAGTGATGGATATTTAAGAAAATTTATAGATTTAGATATAAAACTCCCTAAAGTTTCAGTTGAAGTTTATATAAATTATCTAATTTTTAAGAGATTTAAATTAAATAAATTGGAAATACTAGAGAATAAAATTGATAATTTAAGTAATTCAATGAGTTCAATTGCAAATATTTATGATTTAAGCCTAAGAGAAATTGAACAGTGTTTAATTCAAGTGAATATGTTAGTTAGAACTAAATTTAAAGAGTGGAATATTTCAGGTGAGTTACTTGGATTTTTAATAACTTTTAGAATTGCAAAACCTGAACTTTATGCTCAATTTATCTCAAAAGAGATAAGTGGAAGAGCTGTTATTAAAGAACTAAAGCGAACTCTTGATGGTCGAAATTTTTTAAAAACTTATCAGATGTTAGAGATTTTTTTACTTAGTGCATTTTTAGATTTTTATCAATATAATATTTTAATGGGTGAGTATAAAAATATGGCAGAAGATAGTGAAAGAGATGAAAAGGATAGAGAAAAAGCAAAAAAAATGTTTGAACGCTTTAAAGCTAGTAAAAAAAATTTTCACGATGAAATGCCAACATATCTAAAAGAAATAGAATTAATTGATAAATATTTAATTAATTAATTTTTTTAGCTTTTTTCATAATTCCAAATATGGCAATTAAACATAGAATTATTAAAAATCCTATGCTTTTTAAAATAAAACTAAATTCAATAGGCTGAGTTAAATCAGGCATTACACAACCTCGCTACATCTATCACAAAGTGAATTTTCACTCTCTGATTTAAGTTTCCAACATCTAGGACATTTTGCTTTTGACGCCATTAAGATTCTAAAATTATCATCATTAACTTTAAAATTTGCTACTCCCTCATCATTAGAATCATTAATCACTTCACTAACTAAAAACCAATCTTCTACATCTGTAATATTTAACTCTTTTAATTTAAAACTATCGCTAAATAGAGATAACTCTAGCGTAGATTTAATTTTTTTATCTTTTTTCATTTTATCTACAATTTCAGAGAATTTCTCTTTTGCTTCTATCATATATTTTTCATCAAAAGAACTTTCAACAATAGGTAAACTCTCATATTCAAAATCAAAAATAGTATTTTTATCACATTTTAATATAGTTGGTGTATTTTCGATAACTTCGTTCATAGTATAAGTTAAAATTGGAGCAATCAGACCTAAAATAGATTTTGTAATCATCGCCATAGCACTTTGACTTGCTCGTCTATTAATTCCATTTTTATCATCACAATAGAGTCTATCTTTAGAAATATCAAGATATATTCCACTTAACTCATTTACAATAAAATTATTTAATAAATGTAAACCTTTGGAGAACTCATATTGATTAAAGTTAGAGTGTGCTTCATCTAACACAGCTTTTGCTTTTGAAAGTATCCATTTATCAATTCCAGTAAATTTTTCAATAGGAGTTAATTCATTTAAATCATCAATATTTGCAAGTAAAAATCTAAATGTATTACGCAATTTTCTATACTGTTCTGCAATTTGCTTTAAGATATTATCACTAATTTTTAAATCCCCTTGATAATCACTCATAGCAACCCAGAGTCTAATTATTTCACTTCCATATTTTTTCATAACTTCAGCAGGGGCTACGACATTCCCTTTTGATTTACTCATCTTCTCACCCTTATCATCAACTGTGAAACCATGAGTTAAAATAGCTTTATATGGGGCTTTAAAATTTACAGCACAACTAACTAACAATGAACTTTGAAACCAACCTCTATGTTGATCGCTTCCCTCTAAATATAAATCCGCAGGGGATGTGCCAGTATCATAAACTTTACTATTTAAAACAGCATTCCAAGTGCTTCCACTATCAAACCAAACATCTAAAATATCAGTAGCTTTCTCTAATTTTTCAGGCTCATATCCACTAGCAGGGTGTAATAACTCTTTTATATCTCTACTCCACCAAGCATCCGCCCCCTCTTTTTCAAAAATCATAGTTAAATAATTTAAAACTTTTTCATCAAAAATAGCTTCTTTTGTAACTTTGTCTCTAAAAAATGCGATTGGAACTCCCCAATCTCTCTGTCTCGAAATACACCAATCAGGACGATTTTCTATCATAGATTTTAATCTATTTTTTCCATTTTCAGGGTAAAATCTAACATTTTCAATCTCTTCTAATGCTATCTCTCTTAGAGTTTTTCCAACTTCTTCAATTTTTTTATCAAGTGATATAAACCACTGTCTTGTAGCTCTAAAAATAAGAGGTTTATGAGTTCTCCAACAATGTGGATATGAGTGAGTTATATCTACTTTTTTAAGTAGACTTTTCCCTAAAAGCTCAAGTATTCTATCATTTGCATTAAAAATATTAATCCCTACAAACTCACTTGCATTTGGAAATAGATTGAATTTAACAACACTCTCGTCAAACTTTCCAGCCTCATCAACTGGCATAATAACATCTAAATCATATTTAAGCCCAACTCTATAATCATCTTCACCGTGTCCAGGGGCTGTATGAACCGCTCCAGTTCCACTATCCATTAATACGTGTTCGCCTAAAATTATTTTTGAACTTCTACTATTTAGTGGATTTATTGCTAATTGATGCTCTAAAATATCAGCTTTAAAAGTTTTGATAATTTCACTATCAACAATCTCTTGTTCAACTAAACTATTATGCAACGCTTTTGCAACTATAAAACCATTTTTAGTTAAAATATAATCCTCATCAGGATTTAAGCTAATTCCAGTATTTGCAGGAAGTGTCCAAGGAGTTGTTGTCCAAATTACTAATTTTGCATTTTTACTCTCTATTTTTGCTTTGGCTTCACTGTCAAGCTCAAAAGCTACAAAAATTGAAGGTGAAACTTTGTCTTCATATTCAACTTCTGCTTCAGCTAAAGCAGTCTGTGCAGCCCAAGACCAATAAACGGGTTTACTTCTCTCAACTAAAAGTCCTCTTTGTGAAATCTGTGCTAAAGTTTTATAAATATCAGCTTCAAATTTAAACTCCATAGTCTTATATGGGTTATCAAAATCCCCTAAAACTCCAAGAGCTTTAAATTCCTCTTTTTGAATATCTATAAATTTTGAGGCGTGTTCACGACAAAGTCTTCTAATAACCTCTTTTGGTAAAGTATCTTTTTTCTTTTTGCCTATTTTCTTTTCAACTTGTTGTTCAATTGGTAATCCGTGACAATCCCAACCTGGTACATATTTAACTTTTTTACCATTGAAATAGTGAAATTTAACAATAATATCTTTTAATATTTTATTTAAAGCGTGACCAATATGTGTATTTCCATTAGCATAAGGAGGTCCATCGTGGAGATTAAACTCTTCTGCTTCACTTCTATTATCTATCATTTTTTTATAAATTTTATTCTCATCCCAACTCTTATACTTTTTTGGTTCATTTTGAGGCAAATTACCTCTCATTGCAAATGTAGTTTTGGGTAACAATAAACTATCTTTGTAATCCATAAAAACTCCTCATTAAATTTTATTTTATTTTGTCGTTGTAACTTCACTTGTAGCTTTAGCTTCTGTATTTATATTTATAACTGTTGGATTTGTATTTTCTTTCTTCTTTTTTTTCTTTTTCTTTATTTGATTATCACAAGCTATAATTTCTAATTCTAATTCTATTTTTTTAAAAATACCTTTTCCAATTCCGCTTACATCCATTATATCTTCTAATTTTCTGAAACATCCGTGTTTTGTTCTATAATTTACTATCGATTCAGCTTTTTTAACACCAATGCCATTCAGTGATTTAAATTCAATTTTACTTGCGTGATTAATATCAATTTTTGCAAAAATAAATGAGCTTAAAATTACTAAACTTAATAAATATTTCATAACAACTCCTTAAAATTTTAGATTGAGTATAATTATATTTAAATATAAATGAATTTGTTGTAAAAGTTGTTAAATAGACATAAATCTTAGTACTATAAAAACTTTCTACTAGTTGCATTATTGTAGTATTTTTAATAAAAATATTATGTAAAAAGTTGGTTGTAATTTCTTATAAATCAAAAATAGAGGAAAAAAAATTAATTTATTATATACCTTTCACTAAAAGAAGTTCAATATAGTGTTCAAAAAAAAGCTAAAGATATTTTAAACTTTGAACTTAAATTGCAAATTCAAAACCATTTTTAGCTTTTTAAATTTTATTAATCTAAATGCCATAAAATCAACTCAATAAATACATAGCTTGTTTTTGAATATAATCTGTATTTTGTGCTTGTGCAAATAATTTTGCCTCTTCTGCTAATTTTTCTTTATTTAATTTAGTTAAACTTTGAGCTACATCATCACCATCTAAATTACTTCTTGATTTTGCACTCTCTACAACATAATCCATTTTATTACTAATAGTAGAATTCAACTCATTGATATTTGCACCTATATCACTTCTCATACTATTTATATTTTTTGAAAACTCTTCAACTGTATTTAAATCATCTGCACTAAGTGAGCTTATATCAATAGTGTCTAAATTTGTAGATGAAAACTCTTGAAGTGATTTACCATTAAATGATGTTGAATTAATTGAATCTTGCATTGATTCTTTAATAGCATTAACTTCACTATTAATCATTACTTTTTGGTCACTATTTAATATATCGCTATTTGCCCTAACTGATAACTCTTGTATCTGTGAAGCTCCATTGCTTAAAGAACTTAGTGTATCATCGGCTATTTGCATCATAGCAATTGAATTTTGAGAGTTTGAAATCTCTTGCCTACTTGTCAATTCACTATTTAAAAGCTCATCTGAAATCATTAAATTAGCACCATCAACTCCACTCAAACCTCTAAGTGCAGAGATTCTCTCTAAGATAGATGATGTTTCATTAGTCTTTGACTCAACATTTGAGCCTATTGAGTTATTATAAAAATTTACACTATTATCTATTTTCATTTTATCCTCCTTGATAGTTTATAGATAAACGAACATAATATAGTGTAACTCTTTTACATTTATAGAAATATTAAATTTTATGATTATTTCTAAATTTATTCTCAAGTATTTCAGAAATTAAAAATGTACATAGAGTCGCTATTGCAAAAACTATAACCCCAGAAAAAAGCAATTCTAAATCAATCATAACTATTCCTTTTAGATTTTTATAATATAAAAGCAAAATAAGTTCCAATTTTATCTATGAATTTATGATTAATTTGTGTAAAATTTCAAAAACAGTTTAAAAGGAAAATTTTGAAAGACAATAAAATGCTACAAAAAATGGCTGACTCTATTAGGTTTTTAGCAGCTGATATGGTTCAAGAGGCAAACAGTGGGCATCCTGGTGCTCCAATGGGACTTGCTGACATTGCAGTCGTTTTAAGTAAGCACTTAAGACATAATCCAAAAAACTCTAAATGGTTAAATAGAGATAGATTAGTCTTTAGTGGTGGACACGCGAGTAGCTTAATATATTCACTTTTATATCTTTGGGGATATGATGTTTCAATTAACGATTTAAAAAACTTTAGACAATTTGGAAGCAAAACAGCAGGACATCCAGAATATGGTCATATTGATGGAGTTGAAGTTACCACTGGACCACTTGGTCAAGGAATCTCAAATGCTGTTGGGTTTGCAATGGCAGGAAAATATGCAGGAAATCTATTAAATAGAGAGAATGCGGAAGTAATTAACCATAAAGTATATTGTTTTTGTGGTGACGGAGATTTACAAGAGGGAATTAGTTATGAAGCTTGTGCATTAGCAGGACACTTAAAACTTGATAATTTAGTTTTAATTTATGATAGTAATGAAATTACAATCGAAGGTGATACTTCTATCGCTTGGAGTGAAAATGTAGAGAAGAGATTTAAAGCACAAGGATTTAAAGTTGTTGAAATTGATGGACATAACTTTGATGAAATTGATAATGCCCTAAATCATACAAAAAAACAGAGTAGACCAACTCTAATTATCGCTAAAACAAAAATTGGAAAAGGAAGTTTAGCACACGAAGGAAATCATAATTGTCACGGAGCACCTTTAGGTGAAGATGATATTAAAGCATCTAAAAAATCAGCTGGATTAAATCCTGAAGCAAAATTTTCTGTTGAAGATGATGTTTTAGCTAGATTTAGATGTGCAGTTGAAGAGGGTGAACTTTATGAAAAAGAGTGGAATCACTTATTAAAAGAATTACCTTATCGTGAACAAAACGATTTACTAGAGTTAATGTTAAATCCTGATTTCTCTAAGATAGATTATCCAAGCTTTAATAATGGCGATAGTGTAGCTACTAGAGATAGTAATGGAAAAATTTTAAATGCAATCGCAAAAGCAATGCCAAACTTTTTAGGTGGAAGTGCTGATTTATCTCCATCAAACAAAACAGAATTAAAAGGTTTTGGAGACTTTCCAAATGGTAAAAATATCCATTTTGGAATTAGAGAACACGCAATGGCGGGAATTACAAATGCAATTTCTCTATATGGTCTATTTTTACCTTTTAGTGCAACATTCTTTATTTTTAGTGACTATTTAAAACCATCAGCTAGAATCGCATCACTTATGGGAATTAAACACTTTTTTGTATGGACACACGATAGTATCGGAGTTGGTGAAGATGGACCAACACATCAACCAATCGAGCAATTAAGCCAATTTAGAGCAATGCCTAACTTTTATACTTTCAGACCAGCTGATGGAAATGAGAATATAGAGGCTTGGAAATCAGCATTTAATTTAAATGCTCCTAGTGGATTTGTATTAAGTCGTCAAAAACTTCCTATTTTAGACAGAACTAACGCTTTTGGTGAAGTTAGCAAAGGTGGATATTTAATTAAAAAAGTAGATAACGCCTCTGTTACACTAATAGCAACAGGTAGTGAAGTTTCTCTAGCATTAGAGGGTGCAAAAGCACTTGAAGCAAAAGGTATTAGTGTAAGCGTAGCAAGTATTCCGTGTTATGATTTATTCAGTGAACAAGATAAAAGTTATATTGAGAGTATCATAGCACCAAATACAAAAAAATTAGCAATTGAAGCTGGAAGTGGCACAGAGTGGTATAAATTTGCTGATGATGTAATTTGTATGAGTAGCTTTGGTGCAAGTGCTCCAGCTAATAAACTTTTTGAGCATTTTGGATTTACAGTAGAGAATATAGTTAAAAGAGTAGAAGCCCTTTAGAGGGGTTTTTAACTCTTTTTAACTCTACCCTTTAGCTTCAAAATTTCCGTGTTTCCATAACTCTTTTAAATCAGTTAAAATATTTTCATAAAATTCAATACTATCTTTTACTTCTATTTTTATACTCTCTTTCATTTTTGGAGTATCTTTTAGCATATCTTCAAGAAGTGTTTTTGATTTATCAATCGACTCTATCCATTCACTTTTTGAGCGACCTTTCTTTATTATTAGTGCTTTTTCTATTTCTAAAAAGTCATTATCAAATAGGTAATCCCAAGCAAAATTTGAACTAGCTTCATGATGTAGTCTAATTCCTTCTGCTTTATACTCTTCATATAGCTCATCAAATTTTTCAGTTTTTGCAAACTCATCAGAAAGCCTATATGTATTTTGAAAACCTTTCCTCCCTTGTTCTGCTAGTTTAGCCATATCCTCTTTATTATCACGGTCATAAAAAGCAAAATATTCACCTGAAAGAGCTACATTCTCTTTCCAATTTTTTGCTTTTGTACTTAAAAATAAATCATCATATTCTGTTCTAAATTTAACCACATCATTAATTGCACTAGAAACTAGTTTTGCTCCATACTTTTTAGATAAATAATTAACTGTTTTTTCAAACTCATCTTTATCAAAGTCTTTTAATATTGAACCTTGTATCCCAGCATATAACTCATCATCAAACTTTTTAGACATTAAACTTGTTATTTCACCATATAACTCATAACCATATTTATTCATTAATTCTCTATTCTCTTTATCAGAACCCACAATTATTTTAGAAACTATATTTAATTTTTCACTGATTTCATTAGCTCGTTCTCTTGACTCTTTACTATGTATTAAAATGTTTCCATTTACGTAAGAATTAAATTTAAGAAAATCTTTGAGACCACCATCTTCGTACTTTGATAAAATATTCATTAAATCTTTATCTATTTTATCTTGAGTTGGATTTGCAGTTGCATATTTACTCATATCCTCTGAAAGTTCTCGATACAATTTTGAAGTTGTATTGAACTTTTCTACTTTTTTACTCTCCTCTTTTTCTTCCTCTATTTTTTCACTACTAGTAGTGTTTATTTGATTTAGCAAAAAATTATTTGTTGATTGCAGGGAATTTGAAATCTCCATCTTTTACCTCCTTTTTAACTCTAGCCTTTAGTTTCAAAGTCTCCGTGTTTCCATAAATCTGTTAAATCAGTCAAAATATTTTCATAAAATTTTATATTATTTTTAATATCTACTTTTATACTCTCTTTCATTTTTGGATTATCTTTTAACAAATCTTTAAGTATTGTCTTTGATTTATCAATAGATTCTACCCATTCACTTTTTGAATGAGCTTTATTAATGATATAAGTTTTTTCAAGTTCTGATAAATCATTATTATATATATGCTCTATAAAGTTTTTACCTAATTTATTACCTTCTTCTTTTTTTTCAGTTAATATATTTTGCCATTGATTATATAGTTCACCAAATTTTTCAGTTTTTGTAAAATCATCAGACAGACTATATAAATTTTTAAAATTTGCTTTTGAAATATCTTCTAATTCCTCATCACTATAATATGTGAAATTTGCTGAAATTCCATATCCAGTATCTCTTTTAAAATAATTTTCAATTTTTTGTTGAAAACTTTGAATTACTTCGTTAGTAATTTTTAATTCTTTTAAGTTCTGATTATTTTCATCTATAGACATTTTATTCAAATTGGAAGTTGGATTTGTAGATTTTAAAATTTTTTCATTTTCTCTCATATAGATAGAAAATTCATCACTTCTAAATGGGTTATCTTTTCCATATAAACTGTAAATTGGATTAATATCTACATTCATTTTAATAAAATCTGTAAAGCTACCCTTATCTGTATATTTATTATATATACTCATTACATCTTTATCAATTTTATTTTGATTTATATTACCAATTTGGTATTTACTTATATCATCTGAAAGTTTAAAATATAGTTTTGAAGTTGTATTATAACTATCTACTATTTTATCCTCTTCATTTACCTCACTTGTTTTGTTACCATTAAAACTATCTGCTTTACTTA
The DNA here is from genome assembly GCA_016744535.1 of Campylobacteraceae bacterium. Taxonomy (GTDB): domain Bacteria; phylum Campylobacterota; class Campylobacteria; order Campylobacterales; family BB28; genus BB28. The sequence continues at coordinate 1,391 of JADGEE010000067.1, read as the reverse complement.
CTAAAGTACTATTTGTGATTAATTTGTGTGATGTTGAAATTTGCATTTTGAACCTCCATTTTTACTGTTTTTTGTATTTTTTTCATATCAATATTTAATTTTTGTATTTTTGTATTTTCCAATTTATTTCCTAACTCAATATGATTTATTTCTATGTAATCATCAATTAAAGTTAATTCTATAAAATATATTAAATCTTTATTTAAATTTAATAGTTTAAAGGCATTTGTAAAAAAAGATTTATTTTTATATTTTATTTCAATATATAAGTCACGTATTTTAGAATCCAATTTATTATCAAAATAAATTTCAAAAAAATCATTTATTTCATTAAATTTTATAATTCCACGCAGAGGTTTATTAAAATTCTTTACACCTATTTTAATTTTACTTAAAAGTTTGATTTCAAATAATTCTTTTTTACTGAATGTTTTAATTAAATTAAAATATTGTATTTTATTTGATTCATTTTTAATTAAATTATTTTTATTAGAATTTATTTTCTCTTTTGAAGTGCTATATTCGATTTTTACATCAGTTATAGTGTTGTTTTCAATAATATTTTCAATATTTTTTTCATTTATTGAATTACTTGTATAATTAGTTTTATGATAAAATATTATGATAAGTAGGCAAATTATCATAACAAAAAATATATACTTTGTAGTTTTCATTTTATAATCTCTAAGTTAGGAAAGGTTTCCCTTAACTACTTGGAGCTGTGCCTGTGATATACGTTAAAGTGTGTGTACACCATTCTTGTGTAGGATTTAACCATTTTGAACAGGTTGTAACTCTAACTCTTTTTGTGTCACTACTAGAATCTGGTATTTGATATCTAACTAATTTATCACCGTTACTATAAGTAATTTCATCAATTTTATATTGACTTACTGTTAAACCATTATCGATAACTCTTTCATTGTTTCCATTATCAAGTTCATATAAACTTGCTTCATATACTTGACTGTATTCAGTTGAATTATTAAATATATAAACATCAATGAAAATAGATAATTCTGAACTATAAATTGAATGAACAGAATTCGTAGTTGCTGATAAAGCATTTTGTTGCCATAAATAACCTGTATATTCTACTGGTGCTGGTAATGTTTCCAATGCCCAAGCATAGTTATTATTTATCCAATCATCAAGTCTATATAAAATATTGTTTTCCTCAACAAAAGAAGTAACACTTACTACTCTATTTTGACTATATTCAGCAAACAAACTTGAAGTTATAAATAACAGACCAATTAGAAATTTTTTCATTTAAATCCTTTAAAAAATTTTGAAATAAAAACATTAGTTTTAAATTTCAGACAATATCTTATTATTTTTATTATTAAATTAATATTAAAATTAAATAAATTAAAATAAGTATTTTTTTT
>JADGEE010000066.1 GCA_016744535.1 Campylobacteraceae bacterium | reverse complement strand
CTCCCAAACTATCGTACCTCGTTGAACTTTCAACGTTGCCTCTCATCGTTTGTGAGCCGAAATTATAGCTGAAGTTCCTTAAAAAAATATTAAATTACAAACAAGTTGCTGTAATGTCTCAATTTTTCTCTTTTTTTAACTGCAATCCTTCTCATAATCTATGTAAGAATAGCCTGTTTCTGGCTCTATATAGATATAAATACATTGATTGTCTTGTTTTAATTCTAAACTTACTTTATTTCTTATTAAATGTAAATATCCATTATCAACATCTTTTTCCTCTTTACAATATGGTCTTCCAATATTATCAAATAAAATTCTTACATTAGAGCTTCCACCTAATAAACACTCATCTTTTATACTTTGTCCATTAACTGAATCTATACTATATGTCTCTTTTAAATTCAATTTACTTAAATAATCATCTAATTGATGACTCCAATGATGTCCTGTTAAATATTTACCTGTCAAAGGGTCTTTTGCTATATTATTATGCGATTCACTAGCAACAGGATTATTTGGACTTCCATCAAAATTATCATCAGTATTCCAAGGAATATCTGAAAAAATTGAATAATATATATAATTATAATTAGTATCCAATCGACGATGAAAAACTATTTGCCATCTTTTATTAAACCAATATCTAGAATCATTAGTTTTCGTAGTGGTATCTGCATATGAAGATAAATCAGTGTTTGGCACAAACTTATTATCAACCATAGCTAAATGTCTTGTATATCTAATATGTCCTAGGACTTGATTTGCAGCTTTTATTAAATCAGCACTCTTTCCACAAGCATCCCCACAAAATTTAGGAGTTACAAAAATAGCTAAAACAGCTACAATTAATATAACAAATATCATTTCAATCATTGTAAAAGATTTTTTTATCATTTAAATTCCATATATTAAAATTATGAAACTATTTTGTTAGAAAAAGGTTTAAAAGTAGATTAAATGGGAGTGGAATATATTAATGGAGAATAAGAGAAGTAAAAAATACTCCCTTAAATTTCCTCTGCCTTTTCAACATCATATAAAATATCATCCATTGGATGTCTGTACATTGGCATTGCAAGTCTCTTCTCGTCTAAAATATGACCAATAAAGCCTATACTTCTACCTAAGATAAAGAATGCATTTAAAGCACCAGCTTCGATAAACATATCAATTTCGTCATTATCGTAACCAAGTGATCTCCACATATCTACCATTAGTACACCGATAGTTCCATCAACATTTAAAATTAAATTGTCTTTTTTACTTGTAGTTAATTGCTCAACTTCAAGTGCATAATCAAGTAGTGGCGTTGATGGAAAAGCATCATTTACATAATTTTTAAGCCCTTCAACTCGTAAATCAGGATTTCTTACAGATTTAATTCTATGTCCAATACCTGGAATTGGTATTCCTTGAGTTTTCATATATTTAATTAACTCTTTTGGAGTTAAATTATTATCAAGTCCATATTTAAAATATTTTGCAGCTCCATCAATTGCACCACCGAATCTAGGTCCAATTGTTAAAAGTCCAGCAATAAGTGAACTAATTACATCTTTTCCAGCTCTTGCTGTTACTTTTGCATTGTGAGCTCCACTAACTGCTGGTCCGTGGTCTGCTACTGTTTTTAATACAGTTTCAATAAATTCAGTTGCCCATTTTGGGTATCTCTTTTTAAACCATAAAAGACTCATAACATCACCAATACTAAAACCAGTATCTGGAGTTGCAACAGAACTAATAGGATATCCACTATAATGAGCCTCTTCACCTCTATCATCACTAATAGTACAAATAAAATTTTTAGCTCTTCTAACTTTTGGTACAGTTTTAATTTCAGGCTCAACAATTTCGCAAATATCGCCTTTATCTAATAACTGATTATATACTTTATTAATTGTTTGTGGTAAATCATTAAAACTCTCTGGTACAAACATACCAGCTTCAGCCATTGCTATATTTTTTGCCTCCGCTGTTTCAGCTTCAGCATTTGCACTAGCTCCAGCGTGACCGAATTGAACGCCACTCTCGAAGTGTTTAGCAATAGTTCCAATACACCAAGCGATAATTGGTTTTGTAATTTTTCCACTTTTAACAGCTTCGATTACTTTATACTCTTCAGTTCCACCAACTTCACCTAATAGTACCATATATTTTACATCAGGATTACTTTCCATTCTAAGTAAGTTATCTATAAATACAGAACCTACAAATCTATCTCCACCAATTGCAACACCCTCTGCGATTCCGTCTGCATTAATAGAGATAATATTTGAAAGCTCATTAAACAGACCACCAGAGCGAGTTACAAGTCCACAACTACCACATCTATGTAGTTTTGAATTTATAATATTTTCAATTGTTCCACCAACATTTGCAATTTTAAATGCCCCTGGTGAAATTCCTCCAACGGTAGCTGGTCCAATTACAGTAACTCCTCTATCTCTTGCATCTTGGTTCATCTTTCTTGCAAGTCTTTCAGGAATCCCTTCAGCTGTTACCATTACAGTTTTAAACTGTCCTTCAATATTAATCGCTTCCATTGTAACATCATAAGCAGTTCTAAATGATGCAAAATTTAATAAAACATCTGCATTAGGATGAGCAGCGGCTGCTAATGGAGTTGATTTATATACAGGAACCATAATTTCATCTGGTCCATAGAAAAACTTTTCAAATTTATTAGCACTAGTTGGGGCAACAATTCCCGCAACTGATGGCTTTTCTCTTTGAATTACGAAATCGTAATCTAACATTCTTTGAATTGCACTCTTGTTGTTGTTCCAAAAAATTGCTTGTGTATCTTTTGTAAATAATGCTCCCATATTTTCCCCTTACTTCTCTAATGCCATTCTAACAATATCAGTTACATGAGTCTCTGGACCATAAACTTCAATATAAAGACCTAATCTATCAGCAGCCTCTTTAATATCTTTTAAACCTTTTTCGTAATTTGGTCCGCCTCTTCTTACATAAATTCTAGTATTATGCTCTTTTAACTTATCTGCGTATTTTTCAAACGCTTGAATTATTCCTGTAAAAGTCTTTGCAACATCAGTAAAGTTTGCAATTGCTCCACCAATAATTAAAATTTTATCTCTGCCATCACTATCTTTATATCTTGTCATTAAATCTAAAACAGTTTCTGCATAAAATTTTGTCTCATCAGTTGTAGGTCCACCTGAATACTCACCATAGTTTGCTAAATCTTTAACACTTCCACTTAAATCTGCAATAGTATCAGCATAAACAACACTAGCACCACCACCAGCAACCATTGTCCAAATTCTACCTAATGGATTTAATATTGTAAGTTTTAAACTAGCTCCACTTTTTGAATCAGCTTCAGCAATTGCTTTCTCTTCAGGTGATTGATCTTCCATACCAAATGCAGTTGGAAATTCAATATCTCCCCAATTATCAGTCATCATAAATCCAGCTGTATCATCTAATCTTGCAACTAAATCTAAAATGTGCATATCATTACCAATCATTACAATTGGATTAATCTCTAAATATGCAAAATTCATATCTCTATAAAATTTATAAAATTGCTCAACAAAAGTGATAAATCTCTCTTTGTTTTCTGCTGGAATATCTGTTGGAACATTTGCTCTAATTAAATGCTCAATATCAGCATCATTTAAAGTAATTGGAATTTTAATTTCATTAACTTTCTCATCCCAACCCTCTTCAACTTCCATACCACCTTCGGCTGACATATAAACTACATCATCTTCGCCAACAGTAGTAGCAGATATATAATACTCTTGGTCTTGTGAATGTGGAGTAAAAGGCTCAACTATAAAATGAGTTAAAATACCCTTTTGACCTGTATGTAAAATAGTATTATGAGAGCTTTTCTCATCAATCCACTTTGCAGCAGTCTCTAAATCAACATCACCTGGTTTATCTTTTTTAAATAAGACTAAACCATTAACACCTCTTTTACCAAAAAGCATATCTGGTTTTGCAACAAGAGGCTCTTGTTTTAGCCATTCAAAACCGTGCTTATTAGCCATCTCTCTTAATTCATCTCCACTTGATACAAGAACAGACTTAAATCCATAGTGAAAACCACTAAAATAATTTTCCCAATGTTTTGAAAATATTGCTTTACCTGCATATTCCCTAATCGCTCTTTGAGCCATATTTTTGCTCCTTAAAACTTTTTCGTTCTGTGGATTGTAACATTTAAAGAACTTAGATTTATAAAAAAAATAGTCTATTTATAATAAAAAGGTGTTAATTGTGTATTTTCGTAACAAAAAACTCTTCGCCTATTTTAGTAGTGTGAAAAATTGAAACTTTTTTACTATTACTATTAATAGCAAAAGATGAGATACGATACTCGTTTCCACTCTCGATTCCATAAAACTTAACTCTCAAAGCCATTCTCTTATCATCAAAATTAACTCTATTAACATTAGATAATTTCAAAATTGATACTAACTCTTTTGCATTGTGGAATTTATATGCAAAGTGTTTCTCTTTATATAAAATATTATAAAGTGGTTTATTATAAAACATAATAGTAAAATTAATACTAAGTGTGAATATTAAAAATAGAAACATATAATAGTAATGTTTTCTAAATTTTTTTATTCTAACTCTATAACTAGATAAAAATACTTTTACCATAATTGGAATTGCAATTACTACAAAAGGAGCAAAATCTGCAATGTTTAGCTTTTGTCTAAATGATAATATCAATGAAAATACTAAAGCAGTAAAAGTAATAAACCATAATAAATTTTTATCTCCCTTTATTAAAACTCTATAAATTGAATAAAAAAAATAGATAAATATAAATGGTGAAAAGATTGCAGAGTAGACTCCTAATGTATCTAAAAAGAAACCTTTTGGTTTTCCTCCTGTATCAAATCCAAATACATATATAGAAATAGTAAAAAGTAAAAATGAATAAAAAAATAAAAACTTATCTCTCTTATGAGATGAATAGAAAAATAGAGATAAAAATAAAATAGCAAAGGAGTTATCTATAAAAAGCAAAAGAGTTAATAAAACAAAAGATAATTTTCTAAATTTAAAAAATAGATATATAAAAATAAGTGTTAAAAAAATAATAATATTTGCTTCACTAATAATCAAAGCGGAACTATTTACACCTGGTAATAAAGCATAAATCAAAATAGATAAAAATCTATCAGAATCTTTTTTTAAAATAGATTTTGATAAATTATAAATTAAAATTAAATTTAAAAAGTGTAAAAATATAAAAACAATCCTTAATCCAAAATCATTTTGACCAAAGATATAAGTAGAAAAGTGGATTATATTATGTAAAAAGTCATCATTTAAAAAGTAAATTTTAGCTTCACGATAACTAATAGAGATTTGAGTTGTATAAAAAGATAAAAAAATAAAATCTATTAAAATAAAGAGGGCAATAACTACTCTATAATTCATTTTATTTTTCTAAATCCTTCTCTCTTAAATGTTCAGGTAGTAACTCTCTATTTTTTTCAACATATTCAGAAACTAATATATTAACTAAACTTGAAAATTTAGCAATTCCTTTTCTTTTTGCGATTGTTAAAGATTGTTTATATTTGATAGTTTCTATATATACAGAAGTTTTTTTTCTCTTATCCATTAAGCACCTTTAATATGTAAAATTTGCAACTATTATATAGAAAAAAAAATTTATAACAAACTAAAGACACTTTTCAAGAAGTCTTAAGAACTACTTTTAAGTAAAATTAAAGTATACGAATTATATAATTTAATAAAAAAGGACAAAAAAATGGCTTTAGTTAAAATATATAAAGGAATATTGAGAGTATCACATCAAAACATAGCAAAAAATACAGATAATAAAACAAAAAATTTAAAAGCTATAATCACTAAATATATAAATGATTTAAAAAAACTTGGAAATCTTCCATTTAAGATAAATAGTAATCTATCAAGAATCTACTATTTAAATGAAAAACAAGCTATTCTGCTTTTAACTTATCTCAAAAATAGTAAAACAGTTAAAAAATTTAAAACTTTACTTCTTAAAACTTTTCATAAGATGAAAAGAGAGTTAAAATCAAAAGATAATAATATTTCAAAAATATTAGAGAATGAGATTGAGAGAAATATAAAATTAAAACAAGAGTATAAATTAGCTAGAAGAGACTTAGTTAAAATTTTAAAAAAAACTGCTAAAAAAATTTTAGAAATAGCTTGAGTTTATAATTTACTTTATCTTTAAAAAGTTATCAATAAATTGCTTTTATATCCCAAACGGGATATAATTCAAAAAAATTTAATAAGGTTTTTTATGGCAAAAACACAAACAACTATTAGAATTGAAGAGAGTGAATATAAACAAGCTAAAGAGATTTTAAAATATATTGGTATGAGTTATTCACAAGCTATCAATATATTTAACCACTTAATTGTATTAAATAGAGGATTACCATTTGAAGCAAAAATACCAAATGATGAAACAGTTGAAGCTATGAGAGATGTTTTAAATGGTCAAAATTGTGAAGATGTAACACTTAAAGAATTTCATGAAATTAAAAAGACATAAACAATTTAATAAAGACTTTTCTAAAAATAAATTAACAGATGAGCAATTTAGTAAATTTATACTCTATATAGGAGAATTAATAAAAAATCAAAGTTTACCAATAGAAGCAAGAGACCATCAATTAAATGGAGAATGGAAAAGTTTTAGAGAGTTTCATTTAGGTGGTGATATGTTAGTTATATATATCATAAAAGATAATTTTATTTGGCTTACAAGGATAGGAACTCATTCGCAACTATTTAAATAATAAAGTATAATTATTCATAATTTAAATTTTTAAAGGTTATGAAAATATGGAGAATAAATTAATATAATTTTTTTTAATACTTGGTGGTATCGATGGTTTTAGAGCTTTTGTTTTAACTTTTATTTTAGTAGTTGGAGTTTATAAATTTTGGTTTTAAGTTAGATTAACTTATACCTTTAGATTTCCGTGAATAATAGAATCTCTTATAACTACCACTAAACCTATAAAAAATATAGTAACGACACTTATTACAAATATTTCCATTTTAAAGTTCTCCTATTTCATCTATTTTATTATAAGCAATTTTATTTACATAAATTATAGCCATAGTTATAATTATAATAACTACACCATTTAAAATAGTTAAATATAAATTTTGTTTTTCATAATTTTATACAAGCCAAGCCATTAAAGATAAATTAGTGGCTATAAAAATTCCAAATACAACTTTAAGCCAACCTAACTCCTCTTTTAACATATCTAACTTTGGCATATCAATATTCCTACTTTATCTTTAAAAAATTATCAAGTATTTCGTGTCCATATTCACTCATAATAGATTCAGGATGAAATTGAACTCCATAAATATCGTAATCGTCAATCTCTATTGACATAATTTCATTATCATCATCACTTTTAGATGTAACTTTTATAATATTTGGTAAATTCTCTTGTTTAACTGTAAGTGAATGGTATCTTGTAGCAATAAATTCATTGGGAATATCTTTAAAAATTTTTGAATCACCTAACACATCAATTTTTGAAGTTTTACCGTGCATTAAATTTTTTGCTCGAATAACTTCAGCACCAAAAACTTGTGCTATTGCTTGATGACCTAAACAGATTCCAAAAATTGGTTTTACTCCCTTAAAAGCTTCAATAACTTCAAGAGATACTCCAGCGTCATTTGGAGTTGCAGGACCTGGTGAAATAATTATTTTTTCAGGATTTAACTTTTTAATTCCATTAATATCTATTTTATCATTTCTAACAACTTTTAAATCAGCTCCAAGTTCAAGACAATATTGAACCACATTATAAGTAAAACTATCATAATTATCTATCATTAAAACCATTTTCTTTTTCCTTTTAAAAAAGCCTTAATTATGGGCTTATCTTAAAATAATAGTACAAAAACCCTAAAAAAGTCATATATTATATAATAATTTCATAGGTTTAAAAAGCTTTATCACTTCATTATTTTTTATAAAAGAGATATTATAAGGATGCTCAAACGAATGAGTTTTAAAATTTAAATCAAACTTATGAATAGTTTTTGCTAATTGCCCAAATAGAATTAACTCTATATTACTATCCTCTATTTGTGATAAAAATATTTGAGTAAATTTAACCCACTCTTTTAAGTGTTTTTTTGTATCCTCTTTTGTTGTGAATATAGGTACAATATTTAAAAGCATTATCCCATTTTTTTCAAAATTATCTCTTAAATCTATAATTGAATCTATAAATGGAGTTTTATTAACTTTAGCAATTTCCTCTTTTTCTATCGGATAGCCCTCTGCATATAGAAGCATTTTCATAAAATTTCTTAAGCTTGTAGCTCTATTTACCTCTTTTGAGAGACCTTTTTCACTCCATAAAGATTTAACTTTTCCATCAATAAAAGAGTAACCAGTTGCACTCTCTTCTCTTGGATATGGATCTTGTCCAAATAGAATATATTTAGTATTGGTTTTATTTAAAGTATTAAAAGGGGCTAAAAAGTTTTTTGGAAAATATGAACTATTTTGCAGACTTTTTATATAATCACTATCTAACTCTTCATAAGATTTTAAGAGAATATTTTGCCAACTACTTTTTGTTAAATTTATCTGTTTTTTCATTTTTTTTATTTATATCAAAATTTGCAATTTTTAAAATTAACTCTACTTCACCCTTTGTAACTCTTAAATCTTTTGCTATCTCTTCCATAGTTCTTCCATTTTTAAACATTGCTACAATTTTACTCTCATCTAATGAATTACTAATAGTTGGAATTGAGATAACAGCTTTTACTCTATCTTCAATTTCACCCATTCTACGGTCGATTTTATTTTTATGAATTTGAAAAGATTTTTGAATCTCTTCTAAAACACTAATTAAAGGAGATAATGAATTAAGTGCTTGTTTTACATCATTTTGAAGTTCTGCTCGAACTTCATTTAATTTACTATCTATATGTCTCTTATTATTACTACTATCTATCTCTGTATTATGCTTATTCTCTTCATACTCTTTTGCTATTTTTCTTAAAGAGTGTATCTGTTTATTTAATTCCTCAATAGATTTTTCATAACTCTTTAATTTTTTAGCATTTTCTAAATCTTTAATATAAAGATACGCTAAAATAAATAGAATTACAACTCCTATTCCTATTATTCCATAAAAATCACTCATCATTTGTTAGCCCTCATCTCTCTAATTAAAACCCTCTCTCTAGCAGCCATATAACTATCCCAATCTTTTGAATCTCTCTCGTGAATTAGTTTTATTTTTGCTGTTTTACTATCAACTCCAATAAAAAATAGTGGTATTTCTCTTTTTGGGAAAGTTGGTAAATTAATTCTACCATAATATTTTTCATCTATTTGTAAAATAGGCTCTTCTATTATAAAATGCTCAAAACCAATAGATTCAATATCTGTTTTAATTTCAAGCTTCTCTTTTTTTGGGATTTCATCTCTCATAATTTTTGTAAGTTCATCAACTTTTCTATGAAGTTCTATAACTAAAGTTAATAAAACTTGGTCACTCTCTCTAGTCTCCCCTCTGGCTTTTGCTAACTTTAACCAATGACCAATTGAATCATCATCAACTTCGGAAAGTCTATCAAACTCTCTGCTAAATATATCCTCTTTATCCCCAATTTTTTGAAACTCTATATCAAGATTTGCCCTAATAACCCTAATATTGTCCATCATACCACCTCATCAATAATTATAAAAATAAGAAACATAATCCCCAAATATCCATTTATAGTAAAAAATGCTCTATCAATTTTTTTAAAATCTCGATTTACTAAAATATGCTCATAAGTTAGCATTATAGCACTTGTTAAAATTGCAATATATACAAAAACTCCCCCATTGGAATATATCGTAAAAAGTAACCAAAATATAATGGTTAAAGTATGTAAAATTTTTGAAATAGTCATAGTTTTTTTAAAACCATAAATTGAAGGAATAGAGAATAACCCCTCTTTTTTATCAAACTCTACATCTTGAAGAGAATATAATAAATCAAATCCAGCTACCCAAAACATTACTCCTATTGCTAAAAATATAGACCATATAGGTATACTCTCACTAACAGCAATAACTCCTGCTATTGGAGCTAACCCAAGAGAGAGACCTAGAATTAAATGAGCTAATGCTGAAAATCTCTTAAAATATGAATATCCACCCAATATAATTAAAAAAGGAATAGATAACTTAAAAGCTAACGAATTTATAAAATAAGTTATTACTATAAATCCAATAGCATTTACAATAATAAAACTCATTATTGATTTTTTACTAACCCTACCATCTACACTAGGACGATTTTTAGTTCTTGGATTTTTAATATCTATATCCATATCCAAATATCTATTTACACCCATCGCAAAATTTCTTGCTGTTATTGCTGATAAAAGTCCTAAAATTAACAATTCCCAACCAAAAAAGCCGTTAGATGCTGTTATCATTGCAATAAATATAAATGGTAAAGAAAAAATTGTATGTTTAAATGCTACTAACTCATTAAAATTACTGATTAGCTCTACGATTTTATTCATTAATTACCTAAAAGTTTTGATTTTTTAAGGCATTCTAGCAAAAACAACCTATTAAAATAATAATAGAGGATTCTTTTACAATAAATTCATTTTGATTTTTTAGAAGCTTTTCCTCTCCTATATCAAAAATATCTTCTCCTTTTTGCATAACCGTATTTACAGCTAAATACCAATTAATATTATTAATTTGAGGTAATTCAAATTTTAAATCTTCACTGTGCATATTCATAGCTACATATATATAATTTCTACTATTTTCACACAACATAAATGCAAATGTTCTACTACCACCGCTCAAATCACTCTCCCAAGCTTGAACACCGTGGAGGGAAATATCACTCTCTTTAAAATGGACTTCACTTCTTAAGACTGGATGAGTATTTCTAAATTTTATAATTAATTTAGAAAATCTAAAAATTTCTGAATTTATATTAATTAAATCCCAATTCAACCAAGTAAGAGGAGTATCGTGACAATAAGCGTTATTATTTCCATTTTGAGACCGTCCCATCTCATCACCCATTAACAACATAGGAATACCTCGACTTATCATCAATATGCTCAAAGCATTTTTTATTTTTTTAACTCTTAATCTGTTTACTTTTATATTATTAGTTTCACCTTCAATTCCACAATTATCGCTAAAATTATTATTATCTCCATCTAAACTATTTTCGCCATTTTGAAAGTTTTGTTTATGATTATAAGTAAACAGATCCTTTAGAGTAAAACCATCGTGAGAAGTTATAAAATTTATAGAAGCATTTGGTCCTCGATGATAATATAAGTCTGGTGAGCCTTGTATTCTTTGTGATAAATCACTTACAGAGTCATAACTACCTCTTAAAAATTTTCTAATAGTATCTCTATATTTTCCATTCCACTCTGCAAAGCGTCCATAGTTTGGAAAATTTCCAACTTGATATAGTCCTCCTGCGTCCCAAGCCTCGGCAATTAATTTTACTTTCGCTAAAATTGGGTCATTAGCTAAAGCCTCTAAAAGAGGAGGATTAGGGTGTGGTTCTCCATTTGTATCTCTTCCTAAAATTGAAGCTAAATCAAATCTAAACCCATCTATATGATACTCACTAACCCAATATCTAAGTGAATCTAAAACAAACTTCCTAACTATTGGATGATTACAATTTAGAGTATTTCCACAACCTGAAAAATTTAAATAATCTCCATTCTCATCTAAAATATAATATATTTTTGTATCTATCCCCTTAAATGAGATAACTCTTCCATTTTTATCATCTCCCTCTGCACTATGATTAAAAACTACATCTAAAATTACCTCTATTCCATTTTTATGTAACTCTTTTATAAGAATCTTTAACTCATTTACTTGATTACCTATTTCAAAAGAATATCCAGCTTTTGGTGCAAAAAAGCCAATTGTACTATATCCCCAGTAATTAATTAATCGCTTAGAGTTTGGATTTAATCTCAAATACTCTAACTCATCAAATTCAAAAATAGGCATAAGCTCAATAGCATTAATTCCCAACTCTTTTAAATATGGTATTTTTTCTATTACTCCTAAATAACTACCTTTATGTTTTACATTAGATGATTTATGATTTGTAAAACCCCTTAAGTGCATCTCATAAATTATTAAATCTTCAAGTGGAATCTCTAAAGCTTTGTCGTCTTCCCAATTAAAATCATCACTTAAAATAACTCCTCTATGTGCAAATACATTATTTAAATTACTTTTATCATTCCATATACCATTACCGCTAATCACTTTTGCATAAGGGTCAAGTATTATATTTGTATTATTATCAAATCTATATCCATACTCTATATCTTTAATATCAACATCAAAATCATTTACAACCATAGAAAATACATTTCCTACTCTATATTTAAACTCTATTTCTATAAAAGGCTCTTTTTGATTTTTTTTAAACAAAACTAAATTACAAGATGAAGCAGATTGAGAAGAGATAGAGAAGTTCACTCCATCTTTAGTTAAAGTTGCACCAAATAGTAATGGATTTCCTCTTGAGATTTTCATAAATTACCCTCAATTATAATTAAAAAATTTTATAGATTATATCAGATTGTTATCGCCACTTATTTCGTTTTTTGTACATATAGTATAAAATACAAAAAAATTATAGAGCAAGGCAATTAATTTATGAGTGATTTAATAAAGAAGGGTTTAGACAAAGAGATATTTTATTTTAGTGAAGATAACAAATATATTAACTACAACACAAATCAAAAAAGTGGAAAAAGAAGAGCATATAATGAGAGTGAAGAAAAAATTCGAGCAGAAGTATTAACAAAACTTGTTTTAGAGTATGAGTATCCACTTAATCACATTCAAATAGAGATTATAGTAACTATGGGTTCAACAAAAAAAAGAGCTGATATAGTCATTTATAAAACAAAAGAGTGTAAAAAAGTAAATATAATAATTGAAACCAAGAAAAAAGAGCATAAAAATATAGATGAAGCACTTGAACAAGCCTTAAGTTATGCAGACGCTAAAGGTGCAGAGTTTGCAGTGGCTACAAATGGCAAAGAGTTTTTATATTTAAAAAGAACAGATGAGGGTGAGGAATCTATTAGTAATATTCCAAATTTTGGCGGAGATATACCAAAGTGGCAATACTTAAGAGGTGTAGAAAATAGTGATATTAAGCCAATAGATTTAAATGACTTAAGAGGAGTATTAAAAAAGATTCACGATTACCTTTGGAATGGTGGCAAAAGAAATCCAGCAGAGGCTTTTAATGAGTTTAGTAAAATTATCTTTACTAAAATTATGGATGAGAAGACTCTCAAAACAAATAAAAATTATACTAAACATTATCAATTTCAATTAGATAGAGATGAGTCTAAAGAAGATTTAGAGAAGAGAATAAAAGGGCTTTATGATATTTATAAAGAGAGAGACTCTAATGTATTTGATGACAAATTAATTTTAGATAGTGATGAGATAAAATTTTTAGTAAAAGAGTTAGAGAAGTATAATTTAAATAAAACAGATTTAGACATCAAAGGGAAAGTTTTTCAAGACTTTTTTGCTAACTTTTTCAAAGGTGATGCAGGGCAGTATTTTACCCCTATGAATATAGTTAGATTTATAGTTAATCTATTTGATATACACGATGATGATTTAGTAATCGACCCTAGTTGTGGTAGTGGTGGTTTTTTACTTCAATCACTTCATCAAATTCAACAAAAGAGTAAATTAATAGATAATGAGATAGAAAAACATAACTATTGGCATAGTTTTGCAAAAGATAAACTCTATGGAATAGAGATAAGCGGAGGGATTGCAAGAACTGCTAAAATGAATATGATAATACACGATGATGGACATACAAATATTATCACTCACGATGGTTTAGATAGATTTAAAAATTTTCAAGAGAAAAATACAGAATTTAAACAAAATAGCTTTAATTATATATTCACAAATCCACCTTTTGGCTCATCTATCAAAAAAGAGAAATCATATTTTGCAATATTTGAAAAGTTTGCTTTCTCTAATGTTGATTTTATAGATGAATTAATTGATAAAAAAGTAGAGAAAAAGCTCAATAATCAAAAGAGTGAAATTCTATTTATCGAAAGATATTATCAACTTTTAAAAGATGGTGGAAAAGTAGCCGTAGTTTTACCTGATGGAATACTTACAAACTCTTCAATGCAACACATAAGAGATTATATAATAGAGCGATTTAAACTTTTAGCCTCTTTTTCACTGCCTCAACACACTTTTAGCAGTTATGGTGCTGGTGTTAAATCCTCTATTTTAGTTTTACAAAAAAAGAGTAAATTAGAAGAAAAAGCATTTTTAGACAAGCAAGAAGAAGTAAGAGACAATTATGTGAATTTACATAAAGATGAAATTTTAGCTACAAGAGCAGAAGCTAAAAAGACTCTAAAGATTGGATGTGAAAAGCAACAAAAATTAACAGCTAGATATGAAAATTTTAAACAAAAAGTTATAGATAATTTTAATAAGCAAATTAAAGGTAAAAACAAAAAAGAGATAGAGAGACAAAAGAAACAATTTTTATCAAGACTTGAAACTATTTATAAATTTTGGTTTAGTAATTTCAGTGACAGTGAGTGGGAGAGTGAGATAAGAGAGGAGCATAAGCTCAAAGAGGAAATTATCAGAGATAAAATTTATGAGTTAGTCAATGAAGAGATGAGAAAAAAGGAAAATTATAAAATATTTATGGCGATTATTGAAGAGATAGGAGAAGATGCCACAGGCAAAAAAACTTGTGAATATGAAGATACCGAGCTTTTTTTAGTGCAGAAAAAATTTAAAGAGTTTTATCAAAATTATCATATTGAGGATAATGTAAATTTTCATTAAGCCCTGATTTAGACGAAAATAAGATATTTTTGTTAAGTCGGGGCGAACTTGAGGGGCGATTTGATAGTTTTTACTACAAAAAAGAGTTTAGGGATTTAGAGAAATTACTATCTAATATAAAAAATAAAAAATTAAAAGAATTTCTTGTTTCTATTCAAAATGGTGAAGATATAAGAGCATATAAAAAAGAAGGTGTAAAATATCTTAAAGTAGCTAATATAAAACCTTTTGATTTAAAATTAAATAATGTTAAGTATATAGAAAAAAATAAACTAAACAAAATAAACATAAAAAAAGGTGATTTATTATTAACAAGAAAAGGAACTTATGGTGTTTCACATTTTATAAAAGAAGAACCTAATTTTGTAATTTCTTCAGAAGTTTTGTGTTTAAAAACAAAAAATATAAAAAATGAATATTTAAGTTTATTTTTAAATTCATCAGTTAATCAAAAAATATTTAGTAGAATAAAAACAGGTGCTATAATGGGACATATTACGCAAGATGTGATAAAAAATATTAAAATCCCTATTCCATCTTTAAGTATTCAAGAAGAGATTATAAATATTATGAATAGTGCTTTTATCTCTAAAAAAGAGAAAGAAGCAAAAGCAAAAGAGTTATTAGATTCTATTGATGATTATTTACTTAATGAGTTAGGAATCGAGTTATCTCCTGAACCTGAAAACAATATTGAGAATAGAACTTTTGAATTGAATTTTGGGGATATTTTTAATAATAGATTCGATGCATTAAATTATAAACCAAAATATAAGGATAATATACAAGCTATTATTAATGGTAAATATAAAATAAAAAAATTAAAAAGTTTAATTATTCATAATACAGCTGGAGACTGGGGAGAAGATGAAAATAAAATAGAAGATTTTTCAAAATATACAAAATGCTTAGTTATAAGAGCTACCGAATTTGACAATAATTACAATTTAAATATTGAAAATGATAGAAAAAAATATAGATTTATAAAAAAGCAAAAATTATTAAAAATGGATGTAAAAGAAAATGATATTTTAATAGAAAAATCAGGAGGTAGCATTAACCAACCAGTTGGAAGGGTAGCTATTTTAGTAAATAATATAATAAGCAAACAAAACATTGCTTTTAGTAACTTTATAT
>JADGEE010000004.1 GCA_016744535.1 Campylobacteraceae bacterium | reverse complement strand
TACATTTCATCATTTAAGCTTTTTTTTTATTTTTTTTCATAATTTTAGCATATCTTATGTTTTTAAATTAATTTAGCTGTGAAAGGACGCAACGCCAAAAAAGAGTTATATAAACAAAAAAATATCTCAAAACTTTACCCTGAATATTATCTCATAAAAGTCAAAAATTTTAATGATATTGCAAAAGATAATTTAGATGAATGGATATATTTTCTTAAAAATGAAGAGATAAAAGATGAGTTTAACGCAAAAGGGATAAAAGAAGCAAAAGAGAAACTAGATATTATGAAACTTCCACTAGATAAACAGATAGCTTATGAGCGATATGTTGAGGATTTAATGTATCAAAATAGCTTAATTAACTCAAATTATGGAGCAGGTAAAATTGAAGGAATTAAAGAGGGAATTGAAAAAGGAATTCAAAAAGGCAAAATAGAAGGTAAAATAGAGGGAGAAAAATTAGCAAAAATTGAAATAGCTAAAAAACTATTAAAGCAAAATATAGATTTAAATATTATCGAAAGTTCAACAGGTTTAAGTATAGAAGAGATTAAGAGTTTGAATTAAATATTAAAGATTAAAAAAAGATATCAAATATATTTTTTGTTAATAAATCATTAATTAATTGTTAGTAATTTATTAATTTTCGCAATATAGAATATATTTGTGTGATTTAAAGATAAATAAGGGATATTATCTAAAAAACTTTACACAAATTTGAGTAAACTCAAGGATGAATTTATACTCTTAAATAAATTCAAAGGGGCAAAAATGCAAATTAGTGATAGTAGTTCTTTACTTAGAATCTATGGCAATCAGAACAAAAGTGATCAAGAACAAAATTCTATAAATCAGACATCTAAAGAAGATATGATGGAAAAGATGTCTGAAATGATGGAGGATATGTCTCCTGAAATGCGAGAGAAGATGTCTGAAATGATGGAAATGATGGAAGAGTTATCTTCTCAATCAACACAAGCAGAATCTTCTCAATCAAAAGAGGGAATGCCTCCACCACCTCCAATGGGAGGAAAACCACCACCGCCATCTGGTGAGGCTAATCCTTTAATGAGTGCATTATCAACTCTATCTGAAGAGGAGACTGATGAGTATGTAGAGAATTTAGAAGCTCTATCTACTACTGGAAAAGAGGAGCTTAAAACTAAATTAGATGAATTAAAAAATCAGCCTGATACTGCTAATTTATCTTCAGAAGAGATTAATGAAGAGTTTTTATCTATTTTGGATGAAGTTTTTTCTAATCAGTCAAATTTTAAGAGTTCTACTGGTGTATTATTTAATGGATATGTATAGAGAGGAGAATTATATTTTTCCTTTTCTATCATTAAAATTAAAATATAAGTTATGATTAACATCAAAATCTTTGATTGTTAATGTGCTTTTTACATATTTTGAAAAAGATGTTCTAATAAGTTGAAACTCTTTAATCATATCTAACATCCATAAAGGAACTCTATCAGGATAACATTTAAGTTCTAAAATAATACTATCTCCATTAATTTTATCTGGCTCTTTTGCGTAAATTACCTCATTATCATAAGGTATTAATTTATCTAAATTTGGTGTTAAATTATAATTATCTTCAAGATAACAATGCATATCTCTATCCATAGTAACTCTTGCATACTCATTAACATTTGAAATAAATGCTTTTCTACGATATTGAGTAAAAATTTTTGGAGTTGCTAAATATTTCATTGCTGTTTGATAAAACAGCTCTTTATTTTTCATTTCAGATAAGTTACCCTGTAAATTGGTTCGGTATTCAAAATCACTAAACATACGCTCCCACTCATCTTCATCAATTTTTGAGCGATATTTTCTGATAATGTTTCCATCTTTATATTTTATTTCAAGAAAATATGGTGCTTTTGGCTCATATCCATAAGACCTAGCTCTCATATTAAATCTAGGGCTTTTAGTATATAGACGATTTTTTAAAAAAGTGTAATTTGGTGTATCAAAATATAAACTATTAATTGAGTAAAATAGGTCTTTAGATTCTAATGAGTGTTTATCAAGATGACAATAAGTTTTTAAATAATCGCTAATTGGCTCAATTAAATTTTGTGGTATTGTATATTTTAACTCATATCTATCTAACTTTGAAAAATAATTATTGGCTAAATTTGCCATAATAAAACTCCCTAATCTTCAAACAAAATAGTTTTTTTTAAATTATTAGTATTATAAAATAGAGATATAATTTTTTTATATATCTTATATTCACTAATAATTATATTTTTTTGAATTTTTAGATGATTTAATCTCAAATCAAGTATAACAATTGGGTTTGGAGATTCTAATTTTATATAACTATCATAAAACTTATCATTTTTGATATTTTCTCTATTATCTATAATATTACTCTTTAAGCTAAAAATTTCTCTAATCATTTTAAAATTTTCACTTTTTAAACTCTCTTTTTTGATATTTAATTTCATATTTTCACTTAAAATATTTAATTTTTCATCCATATTACTGTTTTCTCCAAAAGCCATCTCTAAACTAAATCCGATTGAAAATTCATTATCTGAATTTTTATCGTTTTCATATTTTACATCAAGACTATTAATTCTAAAATAGTTCTCTATCTCTTTTAATTTTTTACTCTTTTTTGCTAATTCTATATTGATTATCTCTTTTTGTAGTGATTTCTCTATATTTTGATTAAAATTTTTTATATATTCAGTTAAATTATCTATATTTTTGAAATTAAAATTTTCAAAAGCTCTATCAATAGAATCTATATCATATTGTGAAATAGAGTTATGAATATATAAAATCATATTTTTATAATCCCTTCTTTCTGTTTTTAGATTAATTCTTATATTCTCAATTTCATATTTAAGTTTTGCAATATCTACAATATTAGAGATATTATCACTATTTTTAGTTAATATATCTAATTGTTTCTCTTTAATTTCTATAATTTTTTTAGTATGTAGATAAAATTTTCTCTTAAAATATGTGTCAATAATTAAAAAATAATACTCTTTTAGTAAATCTCTATAATTATCTTTTTGTAAAATATTTAACTCTCTTTTTTTTAAATTAAAAATCTCTTTTTCTGTATCTATTTGAGAAATCCATTTAGGATAGGCTCGAATCTCATACTCATCTTGAACACTCTCTTTAAATTCAGAATAATTTATATTTAATCTTAACTTTTTGAAAATATTTTCATCAAAAGTGTAACTATTAGTTTGAGCATTTTTTAAATTATCAATAGAATCTATAAACTCTTTTAAAACATTATCTTTAGATACAGAATATGTTATTAATAAAATAAAAATTAAAAAAATTTTGCTCATCTTTTGGTCTCCATCTCTTCTATTTTAAATTAAAAAATTCTAATATTTTATATATTTTTTGCTCAATGATAGATTTCTCTTTCTCTGTATAAATTACTACTTTTCTACCTAATTTAAAACTATTTTCGGGCAAACTTATCACAACTTTATAACCTCTAAGTGCTATTAATTTGTATTTTCTAAGCTCCATTGGAATATCTTCAACTCTATTATCTATACTCTCAATTAGCCCATAAACTAACTTATCACCATCTTTGATAGTAACTCTCTGTTTTACTTTTAAATTATTAACTATATCTTCGTGAATAAAACCATTTACAAATTTAGGATATTTAGAGTAAATATTTAAGATAGAATCAAAAGGCTTTATTTGAGAATTTTCAGAAAAGCATATATCTCCAATAGTTCCATTAATTGGAGAGTGTACAATTAAATTATCCTCTTTTGTATTTAATATTTTTTTCTCTTCTAAGAGTGAATTGATTTGTGATTGAAATGGAGCATACTCATACTCTAATTGCTGTTTTAAATAATTCTTTTTTATATAATAACTATTTTGAATAGATTGTTTCTCATTTTCAAGTGTTTCTATCTCTAATTTAAGATTCTTAAAAGAGTTATTATCTGTATGTATAATTGATTCAAGTAGTTCTCTATTTCTTTTAAGCTCAAAGCGTTTGTATTTAATTTCTGAATTAACTCTATTTATTTCAAGTTTATAAGAGTTATCAGATTTTTGTAACTCCATATTTATCGTATTTTGTTTAATTTTTTTTTCAGATTCTAATATCGCTATTTTATTATTAATAATCTCTATCTTTGAAATTAAATCAAATCGAATAAGCTTAACAAGTAAATCTCCTTTTTCAACCTCTTTACCAGATAGTGCAAATATTTTTTTTAATTCAACAGGATATGAAAAATTTATTTGATGCTCTTTAGCTGTCGTAATTCCTATAAATTTGTCAATTGTTGATTGGTTATTAATATTTATAGATATAAGTAGAGATATAGCCACTATCCAAAATATAAAAAGTAAAATTTTGCCTTTTTTCATAATTCAACTGTTGCCTCTTGCATCATAAATTGAATCCCTTTTATAGATGGAATATCATTTAACATTCCTACAAAATCATCGTGTCTAACACTATTTTTTAATTTTATTTGATAAGCATAATCAAGGCGATTTCCTTGAGACATATCTCTTAGTGTAATGAGTGCAAACGATTTACAATTTTTGTGTAAAATATCTTCTAAGACTTGTTTATTATTTTTTCTATTTTCAAGACTAAAGCGAAGCATTCCATCAAAAAAGCTACTATCTCCAAATGGAGAGATATGTAAAATAAAAGAGGCTATAATAAATGCTAATGCTCCAATAATAGCCGTATTATAACTATTTACCCCACAAGATACACCAACTGCCAAAGATGCAAAAATAAAAACAATATCTCTTGCATCTTTAAAATTTGTCCGAAAACGAATTACTGCCATAGCTGCCATAATTCCAAGTCCTCTAGCTAAGCTATCCCCAACTGCTTGCATAACAGTTGAGGCGACTATTGAAATTAATATTAGCGTCTGCACATAATTTCTCGAATATGATAAAGCCCTATAAGTCTTCTCATAAGTTATAGCTATAAGTGTCGATAGAATAAATGCCAATAACACAGAGTAAATCAAAGATATATTTGAAGCATTTTCCGTTGTTATTTGTAATGCTGTAAAATCTAACAATATATTCTCCTTAGCTTATTTAATCTCTGTTATTATGCTTGAAATTGTAAAATCACTATATTTATTATTATCTAAATATAGAGTGTATGAGTCTCCAGTTAAAAGTAGTGGAGATGAAAATATAAAAGATTGATATGTCTTAATAGGTGTAAATGTGATAATATTTTCGCCTAAATCACTCTCAATAGTGATTAATTTATCTGCATTTTGTATGGAATCAAATTTTACAAAAAGTGAATTTTGAGTTGAGTTATCATCTGGTGCTAATGTCATTTTTGAACTACCAGATGCAATTACACTTCCTCCTGTTATATTAAATGAGATATCAAAATCTATGGCACTATCTGGACTACTTGCTTTTGCTCCATTTACAATTACAACACCATCATTCATTTTAATATATCCATTTGAATCTAAGCCATCACCATCTGAATCAACAATAATATAACCACCATTAATATATAAGTAATAATCTCCACTACCTTGCATACCTCCACCATTAGGGCGAGTCATATTAAAATCTCCATCAGGACGAGGCTCACTCATATTAAAATCCCCTTCAGGACGAGGCTCATTCATATTAAAATCCCCTTCAGGACGAGGCTCATTCATATTAAAATCTCCATTATTTGGCATAAAATCATTGCTACTATTATTTTCCCCAGATAAGTTAATCCCATCATCACTTGCTTTTATCTTAATATATCCATTATTGATAGTGATTAATTGACTCTCTAATCCCTCATAAGAGTTTAATATATCAAACTCTCCTCCGTTAATTTCGATAGAAGTATCGGCGTGAATACCATCATCTTTTGCAGTTATATTGTATGTTCCACTATTTATAACTATATTATTAGTTGCATTAAGTGAATCATCATTTGAGTTAATTGTAAAATTTCCACTATCTATAATAATAGTTTCTGCTTTTAAACCTTTATCACAAATTAAGTTAAAATCTCCACCAGTAACTAAAACATCAGTTTGTGCTGTTATACAATTACCCTCTGATGAGTTAATATTTAAATCTCCATTTTCAATTAAGATGTAACCTTTATCAATTTTTTCATCATTATCAGATTTTAAACCACTGCCATTAGAATTTATATTAATATCTCCATCTTTTATGATTAAATAGTTTTTTCCACGAATTCCATCATCAACTGAATCTACTGTTATATTTCCACTTTTTATAATAAGCCCATCATTACTTCTAATCCCATCATTTAAATTAGAAGTCACACTTAATGCTCCATTTCCATAAATTGTTAAATCATCTTTACTTAATAAAACACCTTTTTCGCTGTTGTTTTCACTATCACTTAAATAATTTTTTGAATCATCGGCTAACATTAAAATAGTTTTGTTTGCACTTGCTATATAAAAAGGAGCATCAGTAGTGCTAGTTATATCAACATTATTTAAGATAATTTTAACAACCTCTTCATCTAGTGTATTAACTATAACTTGACCATCTGATAAAGTACCACTAATATTATATACTCCTGCAGATGTAATTATTATACTATTTCCATTAATAGTTGCTACACTTTCATCATCAATAGAGATATAGTTATCACTTAATATAATATTAATAATATTTAAATCATTTATAATATAATCGTTATCTTCTTCGTGAGTTACAGCATTATCTATTAATATATCTGCTACTTGAGTTGTTGAAAAGCTACTTTTTGAGATATATTTTGAAAAACTTTGAGTAAATTTTACCCAAAATCCCTTCCCACTTTTAATAATTTCTGGATTATGATTCCAAGTACCATCAAATGTCCAAACGCTATCAAATATATCAGATAATATTATATCTTCGCCAGTACCTAATAGACTCCAGCCCTCAACTAAATCACTAAAATTTTGTTTATAACTATCTCCGCTAAAAGAGATATTCTGTTTTGTAGTTGATTTAATCCAAATTCCCTCACCTTTTGTAATAGTAGTTGGATTATAGTTCCAAGTTTTGTTATATGTTAATACTTTATCAGAGTTAAAATAATCGCTAGAAACTGTTGTATCTGTTGGAACTGATATTAAATTCCATCTATCCTCAAGGGTTAATGTTTTATCTTCTGATAAACCAAGAGAGATAGCTAATGTTAAAGCAATTGAAGTTTTTAAAAGTAGATTCATTTGTGTGTTGCCTCCAAATTTTATTTGATTTGAAGAATAACACAGAAAAATTAATGATTTATTAACAATAAATTAATAATCTGTTGTAATATATCTGTAATATTTAAACTTATTTGTAATTATTCAGAAATTTTTTTATCTCTATTTTGTTCATAAATTTCTCTAAAAAATGGATAAAGCTCTAACGCATCTTTTCTTAGATTTTTATAGTTTTGCTCTTCAAATGAGCTTTTATTTAAGATATTAAATGCCGTTGTACTAACACTTGAAATCGTGTCATCAAAAACATTATAACTTCTATCATCCCAATAATTCATTGGATCAATATACTTATCAACCACTAAACCTACGCTATCTCTTAAATTTGATTGTCCTAAAATTGGTAAAACGATAGGAAACCCTCCACCAATACCCCAGTATCCAAGACTTTGACCAAAATCTTCTTTATGTGATTCTAAACTTAAATTTCTTTTTGCTGGGTCAAAAAATCCAAATAAACCAAAAGTAGAATTTATAGAAAATCTAGCTAACTCCTCTAAAGCATTTTTAATTTTCAGTTGAAAAATATTATTTACAAAATTAATTGGAAACGATAAATTATCAAAAAAGTTACTCACTCCAACTCTAATATTTCTATTTACAACTTTTTTATAACCTCTTGAAACTGGGAAAACTAAACCTGTATAGATAAAATCATTAAATCCTGTCATAACTTCATTATAACTACTAAGAGGGTCAAATATCTTTTGGACTTGTGTATTTGAAAACTCATCTTCAAATTCATCAAAAAACTCTTCATCTGCATAAGACATCATAGTGAACATAGATACCACAAGAAACAATAATGTAATTTTTTTCATATACTCATCCTAAGATTTTATTTTCAATATAATCTTTTCTAAAATATATTATAAAAGATTATTCATTAATACAAACAAAATTTTATAAAAAAACTTACAAACAAAATTTTTTATAATGGAATATTTTTTGCTTTAAAAATTAAAAACTCTAAAGAGGAATTATGGATAACAAGCTAAATATAAACTTAGAAAAAGATAGTATTGTTATAAATATAGATAGCTTAGGCGATAATTTAAAGAGAATTAAAAGTTATATTCAAAAAAATTTTAAAGAGTATAGTATAGATATAGATACTATTACAATAGTTCCAAATTTATTAGCTTCTAAAAATGAGATGTTTAAGAGATTAAAACTTATTAAATGGGTCGTAAAAGAGTCTAAAATTATTCAAAAAAATCCAAATTTAGCTAAAAAAATTATAAAATCTTACGAGCAAAAAATAAAAATTTCAATTGAATTTTATAAAGTAAATCAAGATATTATCTCAATTAGACTTTTTGAATATAGACCTAATATTTTAATTTTAAAGATTCAAAATAACTTATTGTCTATGATTTCAAATATAATTTTAAACTTTTTAAAACGACAATGTCATTCAAGTGATATTATGAAGTTTGACAAAGAAAATAGCGAAATTTTTTTAAATACTAAAAGTGATTCATTTATTAAGAGTTTAAAAGAGATATTAAATAGAAGTAACATAGTTGGAAAAAGAGTTGTATTCTTTTATGAACAAAATTATATTAAATCTCTACTAAAAGATTATAAAGAAGATAGTAGAATAAAAATTGATTCAGCAAAAGAGTATATTTTAAAGCTTAGAAAATCATATAAAATACTTCAAATAGAAAAAAATCAAAAAGATTTAAATTTAATAAAAATTCAATATTTAAAACTTGTAAAGATTTATCATCCTGATAGACATTATCAAAAAGAGAATATTAAAGAGTATGAAAAAAAATTTTTAGAGATAAAAGAGGCTTATGAAATCATTAAAGAGTATTTAGAAAAAAAAATAAGTGCATAGTTCATACAAGATTTAGTAAATTTTTGCTACGATTATTTTTATATATATTATAAGGATGGTATTTAATGTCAAAATATTTAACTATTTTATTGGTTGGAATAAATGTTTTTGCACTTACAATTACACAAGGTCCAGAGTATGTAAATGGACACTATGAAGTGACTAAAAAAGTAAAGAAGAGCTTAGTTAGTAGTGATAATTTAAAAGATGAATTTGTATATTTTGAAATAAAAATAAAAAATAAAAAATTATCAAATAGAGCATTAAAAAAGATTACCAAAGATAAAGCAAAAGAGATATATGAGTATTGGAATAAAAGTAATAAATCTATAACACATAAAAATAGAGAGTGGTTTTGGCAGAGGGTTGATGGAGATACTTCTTTAATATTAGGTGCTGTTGGTAAAAGTGGAAAGTGGAGTTATATTGCAATTAAAAATAGATTAGATAAAAATGAAATGTTATTTAAATGTGGTGATGATTGGAATAGACTTTTAGATAAACAAGATAAGAGTTGCAGAATTAATATTGGGAATAAATTTTTATCTGTAAAATTGTTTAATCCTGCAAATAGCAGTGGATGGAAATCTACTGATATTGCTTATAGACTCCCTTAACTATTTATAGTTAATCTTGAGTTGCCCAAATCCAAAAGGGGATTGCTTCAATAAAAGTATTATTCTCTTTTAAATTTAATTCAAAACTTACTGTAATAATTTTTAATTTTTTAATTTTTAAGATTAAGAGTTTATTTTCAATTTTTTTAATTTTCTCTTTTATAGAATTTAGAGTTAAAAATGGTATTGTTAAAATTGCTAGATTCTCATTTGGTAAATAAAATTCTATCTCATCACTAAAATAAATTAATTTATCTCTTTTTAATAGTTCTAAAAAAACCATATTTTCAAACTCTTTTAAAAAATTTTTATTAAAAGTTAGTGCATTTTTTAGAGAAAAATCTATTAAATAGAGTTTTTTATTAGCTTTTGGATGATTAAATTTATCTACAAAAAATATAATTTTATTCTTTTTGAATTTATCAATTATATAATATAATTTATCTTTTGAAAGTTTTATCTTTTTTTTAAGTGTTGTAAATATTTGAAAAGGAGAAATTATAAAACCTGACGATAAAATCAACTGTTTTAAAATTAAAAGTTCTGTTTCATTATCTGTAAAATTTTTAATATTTTTTTGTGCTTCTCTCACTTTTTCATAGTGTTGAGTAAAGTAAATCTTAGGAAATGTTCCATCTTTTAAAAACGAGTTAAAGCTATGAATTGCCTCTTGATGCCTTTTATCAAAGAGAATATACTCTTCAAAATCAAGTGGAAAAAGCTCTTTAATCTCAAAACCATCTAAACTTTTAAATTGATTTGATGTTAAAACAGTACTTTTTAATTGAGGTAATTTTATTGAAAAATCAAAATTATCAATAGCTAATACCTCTATCTTATTTTTTATAATAAATTCATTTAAATTTTTTTCTAACTCTTTTTTATTAACTCTCTCATCATTAAAATTTATATATAAAAATAACTCTTTTTTTAACTCTTTTAAGTAATTAATTAAAACAGAACTTTTTCCACTTCCTTTAACGCCTAAAAGTAAGGTTTTAGTATTTTCAATTTTAACTTTTCTATCAAGTAAATTTATTTTTTTAAAATCAACTGGATATAAGTTTTCTAACTGCATAACTATTTTTTCAATAAGACTCTAAATTGTCTTCTTGAACTTGTATCTTTATCAATATAGTCTTCAAATTTAACAATATTTAAATCATATTTTTTAAATAGCAAAATTTCTTTTTTTATTAATGGATATGGAGGAGTATCAGGTAAGTTATCATTTTCATTTCGTGCTGCACATATAACTAATAATTCTCCATTTTTATTTAATAATTTAGGAATATTTTCAATAGCTTTTAATCTCATCTTTTTTGGCATAGATTGAAGTGTATAAGCCTCCACTATAAAATCAAATTTTTCTATCCACTCTTCTTTTGGATTTAAAATATCTCCTACTAAATAATCAACTTTACTTTCAGAAAATCTCTCTTTACATAACTCTATCGCACTATTAGAAATATCAAAAGCTGTAACTTCAAAGCCTCTTTTTTGTAACTCTTCTGCATCGTCACCTAAACCACAACCAATTTTTAAAGCTTTTTTAGCACTTTTATCTATTTTATCTAACCAATTTACAATATTTGGATTAGCACTCATTCTTGCCCAAGGTATATTTTTAGTTTTTGATTTTGCGTAAATCTCCTCAAAAAAATCTAAATCTCTACCACTTTTAACAAATTTTTTTGATAACTCTTTTGCTTTCTTTACGTCCTCTTTTTTATGCATAAATACTCCATTTATGAAACTTTATTATAACCCTGGGGCTTTCCACATTGAATTTGTAACTCCATCATCTACTAATTTTAGTTGTGCTTTGTAAGCTTTTGCCCATTTTTCTCTAATCTCTTTATATGTTTTATTATTAGTCATATTTGGCTCATAAGATTTTTCCCATTGAACTAACTTTGAAGCCTCTTGCATACTTGAGTATATTCCAACACCAACACCACTAGCCATTGCACCACCCAGTGCCGTTGCCTCTTTAACTACTGGAACTTTTATCTTTTTACCTGTAACATCTGATAATATTTGACACCATAAATTACCTTTTGAAGCACCAGCTGCAAAGACTAAAGTATCTGTATCAACTCCAGTAAACGCGAAAATTTTATCCAAATTATTAGCTGTTACGATACAAGCATTCTCTTGCAGAGCTCTAAATATTTCAGCTTTTCCACATTTTAGTGGGTCTAAATTCAGATTCAAAAGTGAAGGTGAAGCGTGATACCATTTACCATAATTCATCTCATCTGAATAAGTTGGCATAATTCCGTGTGAACCAACAGGCACACTACTTGCCATCTCTTCTAAAACTGAATAAGTATCAATGCCTCTAGCTTTTGCAATCTCTTTTTCACTTTGACAAAAAGCATCTCTAAACCATCTCATAATCAAACCTGAAAAAAATGTAATTCCTTCAGCTTGTGAAACTCCTTTTATTACGTGTGGATTTACTCTAATGCTCATATCATTAGGAGTTAATGGTTGGTTCATATTAACTAACTGTTGCCAAAAAGTTCCACCTAAAACGGCTACTTCATTAGTATTAACTACTCCTAAACCAGCACATCCTAACTGCACATCTCCACCACCCATTACAACTTTACAACCTTTTGTTAATCCTGATTGCTTTGAGGCTTGGCTTGTAACTTCTCCAACTACTTCACCAGCTTCAATTGAAGGAGGAAAAATATCATCTTTTAAGCCTATTTCTTTTGCCATATATGGAGTCCAATCTCGCTCTTCTAATGAGTAAATTCCAGTTGTTCCACCATTTGAGGGGTCAGTTACGATTTCATTTGATAATTTTGCTAAAACCCAATCGCTAATCATAGATATTTTTTTAGTTTTTTCATAAATATTAGGCTTATTATTTTTAACCCACATAATACGAGGCAATGCACCTAATGCAAAAGTTTGACCTGATATTTTATAAAACTTTTCCTCTAAATTTGGAAATTTCTCTTTTAACTCTTTTACTTCAACACTAGCCCTAGCATCCACATTAGCAACTGCCCAAAGCTCTTTTCCATCTTTATCATAAAGTACAATTCCTTCTCTCATACTACTAGCACTCACAGCTAAAATTTCATTTGAATTTATATCTGCATCACTGATAGCTTTTTTAATACATCTACAAATTAAATCCCAATTTTTATTAAAATCAAAATCCATAGAGTTTGGATATTTCGGATCACTATTGTGTGTCCACTCCTCTTGTCCTACTGAAACTTGATTCCCATTTTCATCAAATAAAACCGCTCTTCCACTTCCTGTTCCTGCGTCAATTGTTAAAAGATAACCCATTTTTTAACTCTCCCCATATTAATTATTAAATTTTATATTTAATTATAGCTATTTGGATTTTAAAAAATAGTTATAAACATCGCATCTATAAGTTTAACTAAGATACCAAATATCAATAAAAAAGTTATCAAAAAGAAAAATACAGTTCCCATAGAAAAATGCTCAACCATTCCATATCTCAACTCTTTTAATTTTCTGTAAATAACTATAGTCATAGCGAGTGAAAAAAGTCCTGTTAGTATTAAAATTAATTTTAACATTTAATATATTATTCCTTTTTTATAATTCTTTTGATTTAAAAATATCGTAAATATCTCGATTACTTTCACTTTCAACTGCTTTTAGTAAATTAAGAACGCTCTGTACATACTCACCCTCTAACTTATTTGAAATAGATAACTCTTTCTCAAACTCTGTAATAGTTTTATCTTTCTCAATTATATATGGAGTTAAAATAATCATTAAATTAATATTATCTGATAAATTTAAGAATGATTTCTTAATAAAATCACTCTTTAAGCCATTGATAATTAAACTCTCTGAACTTCCTAAAATAACTTTTGTATTTATGTCTCTTTTTATATCTATATTTTTAAATTTAATATCGATATCGAATTTTACTTTTTTTGAATTTAAAACTCTAGGAGTGATTTTTAATTTAAGATTAGTCTCTTTGAAAATATTACTATTTTTTATCTCATCAATATTAAGAGAGACCTCTTCATTACTAAGAGATAATATTGTAGGCTCTAAAACTATATTTAAAGCATTTGCTGAATCTAAAAGCGAAAGAGTTGAGGCTAAAAGATAGTTTTGAGGAATATTAAAATTTAATTTAGATTTATTTAAATCACTACTATTATTTAATAAATTTTTTATATCATATAGTTTATTTTGAGTAGTATAGTTTGATACTTCATTTACAATTTTTTCTGTTAATAAAAGATTTAAATTTATAAAATTATTTCCACTTAAAAATGGATTTGTTACAAGTTTATATTTTTTTCTAAAACTACTCCATCTATCTTCATTTATCTCTAAAATTTTAATTTTAATATAGACTTGCTCTTTTTGTTTATCTAATTTATACAAAATATCTGTTATATATTGTAACTCTTTCTCACTAGCAAATGCTATAATTGAATTTGAAGATGAATCACTTGTAATTTTGATCTTTTTATTTTCTGAAAATATAGTTTTTAAAATATTTAAGGCGTTATTATGATTTAAAGACTTAAGAGGAAAAACAGAGGCTTTTTTAGTAGTGATTTTATTTATAACATCAAATTTTTTAACATAGGGTTTTAATTTATAAATATTAGCTCTAGCAGAAATTAAAATTAGAGAATTTCTAATTTCATCTGAAATAATTTCAACTTTTTCATTTTTAAATAGTAATTTTAATAATTTTTTTATATTATCAATTACATCTGAAGCTTTAGCATATTTTAAATTTATAAATTGAGCTATTACTTCATTTTCGTTTTGAATTGAGCCTATAAGTTGTTCTATATGTTTAAAATTTTCAGAATATTCCGAAAGAATTATTAAATTTAAATTGCTATTAATAATCATTTTCGCATCTTTGCTTAATAGATGTT
The DNA here is from genome assembly GCA_016744535.1 of Campylobacteraceae bacterium. Lineage (GTDB taxonomy): Bacteria > Campylobacterota > Campylobacteria > Campylobacterales > BB28 > BB28. Next base: position 55,756 of record JADGEE010000004.1, on the reverse strand, counting down.
CTACTTTAGTTACTATCTCTTCGATAGTCTCCTCTTTTATATCTATAATTTTAGTTAATAAATTATCTTTATTTGCATTTGTTGATAATAATTTTTTTTCATCCAAGATTACCACTTCTAAATAACCTAAATCACTATTTTTTATAAAATAGCCTCTACTTTTTAAAATATCTAATAGTAGTGGATAGAAATCATTTTTTGTTAATTTTCTATTTTTTTTTAATATAAAATCAATTTCTCCATCCATATCATCGTTTAACATAATATTTTTATTCATATTATTTACAACTATATTAATGTAATCTGAAATAAGCATATTTTCTAAATTTATCTTTTTACTTCCAAATGCTAAATTAAAAGATAGTAATAATATTAAGATAATCCTAAAAAAAATCATTTTTTGTTCTCTGCTGCTAAAAAAGCGATAAATCCAACAATAGGAGTTAATGCAATTGACAAAAATAGGTATCCCCAAAAACCAAATTTTTTATTTCTACCCAAAAATGCAATCAAGTAACATATAAAAATATATATCACTATCAATATAATAGTGTGTATCATAATTAATCCTTTTGTAGTTTAAATTTTAAAGTTACAGTTTTATTATCTCCAATAATTATTTTTTTATTTAAAGTTTTGTAACCTGATTTTAAAATTCTTAATCTAAATATACCTTTTTTTAATTTAATCCCTTGATAAAAAGATTCTTTTATATCCATAATTTGAATAGTTGTATCTGTTGGTTCAGTCTCTATATATAATTTAACAAGATTTTTATTGTTATATTTTCTATTTTTTAATTTAGCTTCTAACTTTTTTTCTATTTTTTTATCTTTTTTAACTTTATCAATAAATTTAGTTATATTATTTTTAGTTTTTTTATAATTTTTTTTAAAACTATTAATTTTATTAACATTCGCTAAATATTCTCTCTTAGTTAATCCATATTTGGTAAATATTTTTTTTAATACACCAGTTTTTTTTATAGATAAAAGACCTTTATTAAATAAATCTTTTAACTCTTGTGAATAATTTATATTTTTTGGAAATATTAAGTATATAGCTTCACTCGAAAAAATTTTTTTGTTATGAAAATTAAAATCTTGCAATTTATCTGGATATTTTTTTTGCATAATATCTATAAAAACTTTTAAATTTGATGGAATAATATCAACTTTATTAAATATAAATAAATCTAATAGTTTTTCAAAATTTTCTGTTAAAGTGTAATTTAAACTATTTTTTATAAATATATCTTCATAGAAAACACCTTTTACTCCACCTATTTTATAATTTCTCAAATCTTTAAAACTATTAAATTTAATTCCATTTGGAAACTTATTTTTATTATATAATAGTATTACATCTGAAAATAACACAGGGTCTGAAAATATCATATACTGTTTATTATCTTTAGTTTTATAAAATGGAAAACTAAAAGATTTCTGTTTCCATTTAGTGAGTAAATAAGCATATTGTGAACTTTTTAACTCATAATTTACATCTATATTTACTTCTTTAAATGCTAAAGAAACAATTTCAGGAATAAGCCCTAAAGTATCAAATTTATCAGATACATAAGTCCCACCCCAATTATAAGTTACAGCATCTATCTTTTTGATGCTATCTTGGGTTAATAAGTCACTTAAATAATTATTTACAATTTCATCTATTTCACCAGAATTTTTCATAACTCTTATAGCTAAATTGATTTTTTTAATTAAATTATCTTTCAAAAGATGATTTTTTTTAGAAAACCCTATATAAACCTGCTCTTTTGAAATAGTTAATATATTTTCAATATTTTTTAATTTTTTATTACTATTTTTTAATTTAGATAATTCAGCTAATACTGAAAATTCACTATCTATAAAACAGTTTATTTTATTTGATGCTAATTTTAAAATTCCATCTTTTGTAGATTTTTTATTATTAATGATTAATTTATCACTATTGATAGAAATAGATATATTTTTTGAAATATTTAAGTCATAAAAGTCATCGGGAAAAATTTCTCTTTTTTTATTTAAAATATTATTATTACACATTAAGACTATATTTTCATAAAAAATTGGTTCAGTATATTTTTCTATATATTTATTATTTTCGGGTCTATAATAGAGACCATTTAATGCTAAAATTTTTTTATTTTTCATATCTTTAATAACTTTTTGAGAATCTATTGCTATCTGTTTTACTTCAAAATTATTGATTTTATTAAAAATATTATTTAATATAGATACATAGATTCCTTTTAATTTATTATTTTCCATATATGAGTATGGGGAGTTATCTAATTTAGTATAAATTTTTATGCTATTTGCATAATTTTTACTTAACACTAAAGTTATAATAAAAAAAATTATAAGTATATTTCTCAATTTTTCTCCTAAAATATTAATTTAAATTTAAATATTTAAATTTACCATCTTTAATTATTTTAAAATAGACACCTTTTCCCTCTACATCTCCTTTTGGAGTCATAGAGTATTTTCCAAAAATACTTTCAAAATTTTTAATATATTTTAAATTTTCTGAAATACTTGCAGGGTTTGTGCTATTTGAGCGTTTTATAGCTTCAGCTAAAAGCATAATCGCATCATAGCCTTGTGCTGCCCAAGTATCAGGATAAAAATTATATCTTTTTTTAAATTTTTCAAGAAAATTTTGTGTCTTTAAATTTAGAGTTTCAGAATTGAATATTGTAGTTATAATTGTATTATTAAAAAAACCTCCCATAGTTAAAACTTTTTTTAAATCTAACATATCACTTGTTAAAAATGGTGCAGAGACACCTTTATCTCTAGCTTTTTTTATAAGTAAAGGAACACTTTTATCATAACCTATTACAACTATAGCATCGTAATCAATATTATAATTTGTAATAGGAGATAAATTTGTGATTATCTCTGTAAAAAATTTTTCATTTTCATTAAAGTTTGCTTTATAAACAACTTTTGTTCCAAGTTCAAGTGCATTTTCAATAAAAACATTTGCTAAAATTGTAGCATAATTATTTTTTTCGTATAAAACAGCTACTTTTTGAAAATTTTTCAGCTTACACATTTTAGTCATAGCTTTTCCAATCTCTATATCATTTGGAACAGTTCTAAATATATAATTAAAATCATCTCTTGTAAATAGTGGGTCAGAAGAACCTGGGGATATCATTACAATACCACTGTAATCATAAACAATTGAACTCTGTATTGCTAAATCTGAAAAAGCATATCCAACTACGGCTATAACTTCTTCATTTAAAGAAAAATTTTTTGCAATATTAACTGCGGTATCAACATCCATATAATCTTCTTCAAAAATAGATTCTATCTCTCTATTTAAAACTCCTCCATTAGAGTTTAACTCTTCAATTGCAAATTCAACTCCCTCTTTAAAATTATCTCCCACTTTTTTTGCTTCTTCAAATGACCAAACAACTCCTATTACAATTGGGTCATCTTCTTTTGCATTTAAAGCAAAATTTTCCCTTTGTATCTTTAAAGTTTGATAATCATAAGCTTGAAGATATTTTTTATCTATAATAAAAATTGTTATTAGAAAAATAAATATAATAGGTAATAAATATTTTATAAATCTCAATTTATCACTTTGTATCAGGGTTTAATATTAATGGAAGACCATCTTTTCCAGCACCTATAATAACAACTTTACTATTATCAGATATTGCTAAATTATTAGTAGCCTCTATACCTTTCCATCTTAAATAATTATCTGTCAAATCTTTTGAAATTATTCTCTTATATTTATCTATACCATTCGCTTCTATCACTTTCCTCTCAGCCTCAAGCTTCTCTCTCTCTATTCTATATTCATACTCTTTAAATTTATGATATTGAGTTATTTTACTTTGAATAGAGTCTTGGACAGTTTTTGGAAACTCTATTTTTCTTACAATTAAATCATCTAAAATTATAAACTTATCAGATAACTCTTCTCTTGAATCATTTATAATTTTTTCTAAAATAGCTTTTTTAGAAGTATAAATCTCTTCATCATTAAATTGTCCAAAAAATCTTCTAATTACTGCTTCAACCTCTGGAATTACAACTGAAGTTATATAATTTGGACCAATTTTTTGATGCAATATACTTACCATATTAGAATCAGGTCTAAATCTAATAGAAATTTTAATATCAATTGTTAATCCCTGTTTAGATAAAACAGCAAAATCGTGTTTTATCTCTTGTATTCTTAAATTATATCTTGTAAGTTTATCCCACGGAAAGATTATCCAAAACCCCTCTGAATATACTCTATCAATAACAGTACCTGACCATCTTTTAAACAAAACTCCAGCCTCACCAGCTTCAACAGTTATAAAAACTCTATGCCATATTAAAAGTATTAAAGCTATGACTGTCAATATAAACATAATTAAAAATATAGAAATGTTTTTAATAAATTTAACTTTTTCTAAAATACTCATTTAATTTTCCATACTCCATTTTAAAAATTCTATCTGCCATATCAAAATATGCGTCATCGTGAGTTACAGCTATTACTGTTTTTCCACTCGCTTGTAGAGTCTTTAATATCTCATTATAAAAATATTTTCTAAATTCAGGGTCTTGGTCAGCCGCCCACTCATCAAATACATATATAGGTTTATCTTCTAATATTGAAGTAATGAGTGCTAACCTCTTTCTCTGTCCTGTTGATAAATTAACATTTGTATAAGAGTTATCAACAAATTTTGTCTTATTCTCTATTTGCATTTCAACTAAAAGTTGGTTTACTTTTGAATATCTTATATTTTCTAGTCCATATATTTTTTTAAAAATATAAAAATCTGTTAAAATTATACTAAAAAGATTTCTATATGTCTGATAATTATAACTTCCAATTAATTCATTATCAATACTTATACTCCCTTTATGTGGAAAATATAGACCTATAAGTGCTTTTATAAAAGTTGATTTTCCACTGCCATTTCCACCAATTATAAATATTAACTCCCCTTTTTTTATCTCTAAATCTATAGGACCTATTGCAAATAGTTCACTTTTATCTTTATCTAAATAGTGAAACTCTAACTTTTTTAACTCTATGGTGTTGAAATTACTTTTAATAGGTTCTGCTTTCTCAATTGGTTGAACTAAATTTTTTTGATTTTTATCTAATATTAACTCCAAGTCATATAGAGATTTTGCAGCTATACTAGCTTTTGAAATTGTAGGAATAAGTGCAGATGTCATAGTAAGAGGACCTATAATAAATAGAGTTGTAGCAACTATTTTTATAACTTCACTATTTTTCTCTGGAATAAAGTGTGGGATTATAAAAATAATAGAACCTAAGAGTATATATAAAAAAACTTCACTAAAAATCATATTTATAACAAATCTACTACCTGATTCTTTTCTTAAAATTAAAAGTTTATCTAAAATAATTTGTTTCTCTTTTAAAAAGCTTCTGTTTTTATCACTATTTATTTTTAACTCTTTAAAACCTTTTAAAATACCGTTAATTAAGTGAAAGAACTCATCTTCAATTTTATAACTCTTTATAAGTCCCTCACGGATATTTTTTGAATGAGATAGATATATCAAAATCCCACAGATAATTGTAACTATTATTATAAAAAATGTTATAGGAGATATATAAAAAACATATATTAATGCAAAAAACATCATTATTATTGATTGAGTAGCATTTGTTATAGATAAAGTAATATTTGCTACGACACTCGCATCTTTAGTTAATCTTACAAATACTGAAGCTGTATCTAAAGATTCTATGGTAGATAATTCACATAAACTTAACTTGTTTGATATTCTATTTCTAACATTATGTATGATTACTTCCATTTGAGCATTAGCTTTAAGCAAAGCACTTTTTTTAGCAATAAAAAATATCATAAATACTGTTATATACATAGCAAAAAATCTATAATTTTCACTCTCATCTTCAACTAATTCAGCACCTGTATTTACTATTGAGAGAAGTGAAGCATTAGCCATTCCAGCTATTGTAGCTAATATTGCGACTTTTTTCCAAAATTTAAAATCACCCTCTCTTTTTAAAAAATTAAATAACTCAAATATCATTTATTCTGCTGTATTTTTTACTTCTGCTATATTTTTTTCATCAGTTGTACTTTTAACATTTTTTACAATATCTTTACCATTTTTAAATTGCTCTTTAAAATACTCTTTTACTTGAGATGGGTTGAAATCTAAAAAAGTTCCACCAGATTCAAAATGTTGAATAAAAACTTTACCAATTGCATAAGTTGAAGCACCACCAACCAAAGGCATAGATACAGCACCCAAAGTATGTCCAACAACAGGAATAATTTTTATTAAACTAGAAACTCCTGCAGCAACTGGTAAAGCACCTAAACTACCTATAAGTGAGCCTACAAAAGATTTACCCAATGTTTTTGAAAACTCTTGATTATATAATAGACACAAATTATGAATCATATTTAATTGAATAGTACCTAATCCTACTAAATCAACTATTGGTACAGGAATGACACTAACACCCATTGACGCTATAACACTATTTTTAATAACCTCATTAGCTTTTAACACTTTATTCTCTTCTAATAAGTCTTGAGTTTCAACTCCACTATTATTTTCTACTTCCATACTCATCTCTCCTCATTATTTTAGGATGCTATTTTTTTAAGTCTAAAATATTACTTTATTTTTATAAAGAATAGACTTAAATAACGAAATGTTATCATATTTTATAAAAAAATATGATAATATTGGCTAATTGTATTATTATATTTTATTAAGTATTCGGAGGTACTATTGATTGATTTAAATTTAATTCCATCACCTTGTTATGTTGTAATAGAGAATTTACTTGAAAAAAACTTACAAAAATTAAATCATATTCAAAATGAGAGTGGAGCTAAAATTTTACTTGCCCTAAAAGGTTATGCTTTGTGTGAGACTTTTCCTTTAATTGGAAAATATTTATATGGTGTTTCAACCAGCGGATTGTGGGAGGCTAAGCTTGGAAAAGAGTTTTTTCAAAAAGAGGTTCACACATACTCACCTGCTTTTTGTGAAAATGATATAGATGAAATTTGTAATAACTCAAATCATATAATTTTTAACTCTTTTAGTCAATTAAAAAAATTTTCAAATAGATGCAGAGATAAAAAAATAGGTTTACGAATTAATCCCGAATATTCAGAAGTCTCTCAAGAAGTGTATAATACTTGTGCAGAAGGAAGTCGATTAGGAGTTATAGAAAAAGTTTTTAAAAGAGAGATTAAAGAAGATGAAAATCTATTAAATCAAATTAGTGGTTTACACTTTCATACACATTGCCAACAAAACGTAGATGCATTAGAGCGAACTCTTAAAGTTATAGAAGATAAATTTGGAAAATACTTAAAAGATTTAGAGTGGATTAATTTTGGTGGAGGACACTTAATAACTAAAGATGATTACAATATAGAAAAGTTAATTGATATAATTAAAAATTTTAAGAGTAAATATAATATAGATATATATTTTGAACTAGGAGAAGCTGTGGCATTAAATGCTGGTGTATTAGTAGGTAGTGTATTAGATATTATCGAAAATAGTATGCAAGTTGCAATTTTAAATGTATCAGCCTCAAATCATATGCCTGATGTTATTGAGATGTCAATACAGCCAAAAGTTTATTTAGCAGGTAAAGCAGATGAATTCAAATATAGTTATAGATTTGGAGGAGTTAGTTGCTTAGCTGGTGATATGATAGGAGATTACTCTTTTAAAGAACTCTTAAAAGTTGGAGATAAAGTTATTTTTGAGAATATGGCTATTTATAGTTTTGTTAGAAATAATACTTTTAATGGGATAAAGTTACCATCACTTGGAATATGGACAAAAGATAATAATTTTAAATTAATTAAAGAGTTTGATTATAGTTATTATAGAGATAAATTAGTTTAGAGAGAGAGTTTATGAAGATAAAATTTGATTGGGTAAAAATTCCAAAAGGTAAATTTTGGATGGGGACAGATTTAAAAGAGGATATAGTTGCGTCAAAAAGTGAATGGGCTAAAAAAACTGAATTACCTCAACATAAAATATATTTAGATGAATTTTATATAACAAAAACTCTTATTACAAATACGCAATGGAGAGTTTTTTTAGAAGCTAGCAATTACGATTGGAAAGATAGAGATAAAATTTGGAGAGATGGATTTCCAACTAAAAAAGCTAATCACCCTATTGTTTGGGTAACTTGGCTTGATGCAAAAGCATTTTGTGATTGGGCTGGTGTCCAGTTACCAACAGAGGCAGAGTGGGAGAAATCAGCAAGAGGAGATGATAAGAGAGTCTATCCTTGGGGAAATGAGAAAATAAGTAATAAGTTTGCAAATTTTGAAAAATTCATAGGTGATACTAATAGTGTAGATTTTTATGAGTTAGGTAAGAGTTATTATGGCTTATTTGATATGGCTGGTAATACTTGGGAATGGACAAGCACTATATGGGGTAAAGATAAAGATAATCCAGAGTTTATATATCCATATCAAGAAAATGATGGACGAGAAAATATTAATGATTTAAATAAATTAAAAGTTGTTAGAAGTGCAGGATGGAAATATTCATATGATTTAATTAGATGTGCAGCGAGAGATTGGAATAAATTAAGTGTCAGAGGAAATGGTTTGAGTTTTAGAGTTGTAAAAAAATAATGATAAATATAACAAAAATAGCTTTAGTTACAGGTATATCTAGCGGAATTGGGAAAAAGATTTGTGAAGAATTAGTCAATAAAGGTTTTTTTATCTATGGAACTTATAATACTAGAGAAAACGAAGCAAAGTTGATTAAAAAACAGTTACAAAATATAGAAATATTTAAAGTAGATTTTAGTAAACGGAAAGAGACTTTAGCTTTTATTGATAAATTAAAAAAAATTTCTTTTGATACTATTATTAATTGTGCAGGGATATTTTCATTAAATGAGTTTGATGATTTTAATATGGAAATATGGGATAAAGAGTTTGAAGTAAATGTAACAGCTCCTTTTTTAATCGTATTAAAACTTCAAAATAGTATCAAAGAAGGAGGTTCTGTCGTCAATATAGTAGGAGTGGATTCTTTTAGTGGTTCATTTTTAAGTATTTCACACAGTGCTAGTCGTTCAGCTCAACGAAGTGTTACTAAAAGCTTAGCTAATAATTTAGGACTTAAAAAAATTAGGGTTAATGCTATTGCAATTGGTTGGGTAGATTCTGGTACAGAGTATTCTGAATCTTCGAGTAAAGCATATAATATAACACCTCTTGGTAGAAATGGTACTTCTAAAGAGGTTGCTAATCTTGTTAGTTTTTTAGTTTCAGATAATGCTAGTTTTATTAATGGTTCAACTATTGTAATTGATGGAGGCTATAGTTGTGTTGATATGATTATGCAACAAGAATATGAAGAGTTTAAGGGTAAGGAAAAACAATGAATCAAAATATTACTCCGACATATCAAGGATTGTATAATGGGCCAGATGGTAAAGAGCTAACAGTATCACTAAGAACAAAACCGTGTCGTTTTAACTGTTTAATGTGTGCTTATAGATCTCAAAATCAAGATTTTAAAATATCTGATAAAGATATTATTCAACAAATTTATGATGTAATTGAGAGATATAAAGATAGACTTCACGAGGTTGAGTTATTTTCTTTTGGAAACGATGGTTCATTATTGGATGAAAAAACTTTAACATTTTCAACTTTAGTAAAAATCACAGAATATGTAGGTAAATTATTTCCAAAACTAAGTCTTGAAACTAGAATAGATTTTATTACCCAAAAAAAAATTGATGAATTAAAATCTGTTTTGGGAAATGTACCATTTGAATTTGCTGTTGGTTTTGAGACAAGTGATGATTATATTAGACAAAAAGTGTTAAAAAAAGCTCTTTCTAAAAAACTATTTGAAGAGAAAATTAAATTATTGGCAGATAATAATATTTTTATTAAAATATACACTCTACTAAAACCATCTCCATATATGACTGAAGAAGAGGGTATTGAAGATAGTGTAATTACACTTAAATATCTTGATAAATTAGCTAAAAAGTATAATACAACATTTATAATCGATATTAGTCCAGTTTATGTTGTAAAAGATACAAAATTTTCTACTATAGCGAAAGAGGCTAATTATACATCTCCAAAATTGTGGAGTCTTGCTCAAATGTTATATCTTATAAAAGAGCTTCCTTTTACGATCCATTTAGGTTTATCAACAGAGAATAATAATTTAGATTCTTTTCCGTGTAATTGTGGGAAGTGTGATGCGAAATTTAGAGAAGAGATTAATAAATTTAACAAACATCATAATATTAAATTGCTACTTAGTAACCTTCCTAATTGTAGTTGTAAACCTGAGTTTGTAACATTTTTTTAAAAAAAATAAATTTTAGAGTTATTAAAAGAGAGGATAAGTAAAAATGCAATCAATAGAAATAGAAATTGAATTACCATCTTTTGTAGATAAGAATTATATTAAAAATCACTGCAATATTGATAATTTAGCGGATCAATACAAAAAAACATACCAATATATTAAAAGAAGTTCTAAACCTATTGGTTTTTTTGTACACGATAAAATTATTATAAAACTATATCATATGTTAAGAGAGAGCCAACCTCTTCCTCAAAATTTAATTGATGGTTTAAATGATTTCATAAAAAAAGAGATTGATAATAATAGTATTGATATAAAACAAGGGGTTGGATTTGCAATTTTATCTCAAGGATTTTTAAGTATAAATATTTGGGGAAGAGGAAATGTCTTATTTACATATACTTATACAATAGAGGATTCATATCCTAATCTTTCTAAAAAAACTTTAGATAAAACAGGTGTTGCTTGTACTTGGGAGATTAGAATAATGAAGTTTGAGTATGATTTATGGCAAGAGTATTTAGAGACAAAGATGGAAAATAGAGATAAAGAGAGTTATTTAAAAAATTTTATATCTGGGGAGTTATTTTAATGCAAGAGTTTCCTTTACCAATATATGATGGAGATAGAACTTTTTTAGGTAAAAAAGATTTAGTAATAAGTTTTTATGCCCAAAGATGTCAATTTGAGTGTAGTTTTTGTAACCTTCCTGAAGCCTCACACGATGAGCCTTTATCAGTTGAGCAGATAGAGAGACAAATTGATTGGGTTTTTGATAAATATGCAAATAATTTAGATAAATTCAGACAGTTATCAGTTGGAAATGAGGGTTCAATTTTAGATAGACAGAGATTTCCCAAAGATGCAATGGAGTATCTTTTACAAAATGCTAGTGAAAAACTTCCATATTTAGAAGTTTTATCTTTAGAGACTAGACCTGAATATATAAATAGAGAAAAAATCATAGAAACTTTGCAAATGACAAATGCAAAAAAAATTGATGTTACAGTAGGATTTGAATCTCAAGATGATTATATAAGAGAAGTTATTTTAAAAAAAAATATGAAAAAAAATATTTTTGAAAAAAAAGTAAAATTATTAGGAGAACTAGGAATTAGATTAACCTCTTATGTTTTATTAAAACCTTCACCTACTATGAGTGAAGAAGATGGAATAGAGGAGGCAAAAGCAACAATAGAATATCTGTATAAAATATGTCAAAAATATAATACAGAAATTATAATATATTTAAATCCTGTTTATGTAGCAAAAGGTTCAGCTCTAGCAAAAGAGTTTGCTTTGCATAAGTATAAACCACCAAAAATTGAGAGTGTTTTAAAAGTAATAGCCCAAACAAGAGATTTAAATAATATACCTATATACACAGGATTATGGTCAGAAAATAATGCGGAAACTTATGGTGATTATACATATACACCTAATTTTAAATTGAAAATCAAAGAGGGTATTAAACAATTTAATAAAACTCAAGATTTTACATCACTATCTCATTTTTTAAATTAATTAATATAATTTAAAGGAATTTAAATGTTACATTTAGTCGCTGTAGCAATAGGTGCTGGTGCTATATATGTTGGGAATAGTATATATAATAAGATTAAAGATAAAGATGATAAAGTACAAGAGAACGAGCCAAAAAATACTATTTTAAGTGAAAAAGAGAATAGCTTTTATTTGAAAACTTCATTGATTGGGGTTGGTACAACTATTTTAGGTACTCTTCTTTATAAGCCAATAGCTTTAACAGCAATTCCTATAAATTTATATGTAGGTTTTCCTATATTTAAAAAGGCTTTCATAAACTTAAAAAATAGAAAAATAAAAGTTGAAATATTAGATTCAGTTGCGATAATAGCAGGTTTAAGTTATGGATACTATTTTTTTACAAGTGTACTAAATTTAGTATATTTTTCATCAATTGAATTACTGGAGAGAACTAGAGATAAAAATCGTAAAAATATAATTAAAGTTTTTACGGAAAGACCAAGTTTTGTATGGTTAGTTACTCATAATATAGAGACAAAAATAGAAATATCTAAACTCTCAATAGGAGACATAATTGTAGTTAATGCTGGAGAAGTTATTCCAATAGATGGAGTGGTTGAGGCTGGAATTGCAACTATAAATCAACAAGCCTTAACAGGAGAGGCACAACCTAGTGAAAAAGAGAAAGGTGATAGTGTATTTGCCTTTACTATTGTAATTGCTGGAAAAATTTATATTAAAGTTCAAACTACAGGTGAGCAAAGTATTGCAACTCAAATTGAACAAGTTCTAAATTCTACTGATGATTTTGAATTATCTTTGAATACTAAAGCTGAAAAAATTTCAGATAATACAGTTTTACCTACAGTTGGATTAGCCACATTAGGTCTATTTAGTTTAGGTGCATATAGTTCTATTACTATATTAAGTAGTAATTTTACAGAAGCAATAAGAGTTTCAACTCCTATTAGTATGATTAATTTTTTAACTTTAGCTAATGAAAACAGTATTTTTATAAAAGATGGTCGCTCACTTGAAGTATTAAATGATATAGACACTATCGTATTTGATAAGACTGGAACTCTTACAGAAGAAGAACCATATGTTGGTGATATTTATACTTGTAATAATTTAACAAAGAGTGAAATTTTACTCTTTGCTGCTACGGCAGAATATAAACAAACTCATCCTATTGCAAAAGCAATTATAAAAAAAGCTAATGAGCGAAATTTAAAATTATTAACAATAGATGAAAACTATTATGAAATTGGATATGGAATAAAAGTTAAAATAGATGATAAATTTATATTAGTTGGTAGTAAAAAATTTATGGAGATAGAGAAGATTAATATTCCTCAAAATATACATAATTTATCAGATAAAGCTAATAAACTTGGTTACTCTACTATTTATATAGCAATAGACAGTATTTTAGAAGGAGTTTTAGAGTTAAGACCAACAATTAGAAAAGAAGCGAAAGAGATTATAGAAAAACTAAAAAATAGAAATTTATCAATTTATATTATTTCAGGTGATCACGAGATTCCAACTAAACATTTAGCCAAAGAGTTAAGAATAGATAAATATTTTGCACAATCACTTCCAGAAGATAAATCTATGTTAATAGAAAAGTTACAAAAAGATGGTAAAAAAGTATGTTTTATAGGTGATGGAATAAATGATTCAATAGCTTTAAAAAAAGCTAATGTTTCAATCTCAATGAGAGGTGCGTCAAGTATTGCCACAGATACTGCACAAATTATCTTATTAGATAAGAGTTTAAGAGAACTTGATAATTTATTTGAAATTTCACAAGAGTTTAATTCCAATATTAAAAGAGGTTTTAATTTAGTTTTAATTCCATCTACCTTTTTTGTAGGTGGTGTATTTTTATTTCATTTAGGAATATTTAGTTCTATATTATTTTATGAAGGAACTTTTATAGCATCTTTAGCTAATTCTATATTAACAAATAGAAAAAAATTAAAACTAAAAAAACCAAAAGGCAAAGAATGAAAAAACATACAATTATATTTTTAGTAATTGTTATTTATATAATGGGTATTGGAGGATATGGATATTATTCATATCTTAAAACAGAACAAGATGTTATGAAAGGTATAGAGGACAAGCTATTAACTGCATCTTTAGCTATTCCATTAATTTTACCTAAAGATTATCACGACAATATCGTTGATGAAAACTCTATTTCAAAAGAGTTATATTCAGAGATGAGTGAGAAACTTAATGAATATGTAGCTTTAGTAGATAATTTACTCTATCTTACTACATTTATTAAAGATGGAACAACAATTAGATTTACCTCTGGTAACTATACTCAAGAGGAAGTTGAAAAAAATATGGTAGCTCTCTATTATGATGTTTATAAAGAGAATGCTACAGGATTTTATAATGATGCCTTTGAAGCTAAAGAACCTATATTTGAAAATAGTGAAGACAAATGGGGTAGTTATAAAACTGTTTTAAGTGCTAGAAAAGATGCAAATGGAAGAACTTATATCATTGGTGCAGATATGGATATTAGTGATGTTAAATCTATTTTGAGAGATGAGCTTTTTTATGCTATTTTAACTGGACTCTTCTTTTTATTACTTATAATACCAATCATTATGTTATATATTAGAACTATGGAGAGAGAAAAAAAAATATTAGAACTTAAAGTAGAACAGAGAACTAAAGAGTTACAAGAAGAGCATAAAAAACTACAACAAGCTAAAAAAAAGATAACAGATAATATAAATTTTTCGGCTATGATTCAAAATTCTATTTTACCTCTTCATAATCCAATGGATAATTTCTTTGATGACTATTTTGTTATTTGGGAACCAAAAGATATTGTTGGTGGTGATATATATCTATTTGAAGAGTTTGAGGATGGATGTTTAATAATGGTAGCTGATTGTATGGGACATGGTGTTACTGGAGCATTTATGACTATGATAACTAAGGCAGCTTTTAGTTCAGTTGTAAATAAAACTAATTATAATAATCCAGCTATTATATTATCACTATTAAGTGAAAGAATAAAAATTCTTTTAAAACAAGATAGAAAAGATGCAACTTCTAATACGGGACTTGATGGTGCTATTGCTTTTTATGATACAAAAAATAAAAAAGTTATATTTGCTAGTGCTAAAACATCTATCTTTTATATTCAAAATGAAAAACTTGAAAGTATAAAACCAGATAAACAATCAATTGGTTATAAACGCTCAAAAGCAAACTTTAAATTTACAAATCACGAAGTTGATATCAGTACAGAGAGTTGTTTTTATATTGCAACTGATGGTATGATTGACCAATATAAAAGTAATAGTAGAGTTACTTTTGGAAAGAAAAGATTAGAAGGCTTATTATTTAAAAATTATAAAGATAGCTTTAAAAATCAAAAAAATAGTATTTTAGTTGAACTTAAAAATTATCAAAAAGATGCTGAAAGAAATGACGATATAACAATTTTTGGATTTAAATTAAAATCTTAAAAGAGGTAGAGATATTAAATGACGGAGTAAAACTTATAATTGAACTACCTCTTCTCTCTCATCATAAATAATTAAATTTTTATTTTGGGCTACTAAATTTTTTATACTATCTATCTCTTTATTTATAAGAACTGTATCAATTAATAGATGTTCTAAATTTTTTAAATTTAAAAGTGAATTTGGAAAAGTTTCAATCTTATTCCAACTAATATTTAATACTTTTAAATTTTCCATTCCCTCTACACAATCAGGAATATTTTTTAATTTATTATGAGCTAGACTAAGCCACTCTAGTGTTTCTAAATTACAGATAGAATTAGGAAATTTTTCGAATTTATTTGCTGCAAATTCTATGGCTTTTATATTTTTTAAATTTTTAAATCCATCTGCTAAAGATGTTAAATCATTATAAGCCACTCCTAGCCACTCAAGTGATTCTAATTCTCCAATTTCATTAGGTAAAGAAGTTAATTTATTATTACCTAAATCCATAGATTTTAAATTTTTTAAATTTGCAATTTCTAAAGGGATAACTTTAATTTCATTCTCAAAAAGATCTAATATCTCTAATTCGTTAATTTTAATTAAAGCTAATGGAAACTCTTTTAATTCACACCAAGAGAATTTAATTTCTCTTAATTTTTTTAAATCTGTAATTGAATCCACCACTTTATCAATAGGATTCCAACTAAAATCTATAACATCTAACTCTTTTAATTTTTCTGTTTCCATTGATTTATATCTTGAATTTTTCCTTAAAAAATCTAATATATCCATTTACTACCTTTTAAGAGAGTCTATTTTTATAATTTTCATAAGAAAACTTTTTAACTAATTTAAATTCATCATTTTTTGTCCAAATTCCAAGAGAGGGGAGTTTTATTCCATTAAAAGTATTACTTTTAACAAATGTATAGTGAATCATATCTTCAAATATCAATTTATCACCAACTTTAAGAGGCTCTTTAAATGAGTAATCACCAATCACATCACCTGCTAAGCAAGTAGGTCCTCCTAAACGATAACTGTGATTAAATTCACTAATTTCTCCACTGCCTCTAATATCTGGACGATAAGGCATCTCTAAACAATCTGGCATATGATTTGATGCTGATACATCAAGTATAGCAATATTCATTCCATTATTAACAATATCAATTACACTAGCTATTAAAAAACCAACTTGCCAACCAATGGCTTCCCCTGGTTCTAAATAGATTTCGATATTATTATATTTAGTTTTAAATTTTTTTATTATTTTTATTAACTTCTCTATATCATAATTTTTTCGTGTAATATGATGTCCTCCACCAAAATTTATCCACTCTAAATTCTCAATGTATTTTCCAAATTTTTGTTCAATATGAACTAAAGTTCGCTCCAAGGCATCCGAATTTTGTTCGCAATGAGTATGAAAATGAAGTCCACTAATTCCATTTAATATAGTTGGATCTGCTTCAACTTCTCTATCAAAATTATCTTTCGTTACTCCAAAGCGACTTCCAACAACACAAGGGTTATAAATTTCAGGTGTAACTTCGGAATACTGGGGATTTATCCTAATTCCACATTTAACATTTTTTACTTTGTTTCTAAATCTTTTCCATTGAGAAAATGAGTTAAATATGATATGTTCTGATATTTTACAAATTTCATCAATTTCCTCTTCAATAAAAGCAGGTGAGAATGTATGAACTTCCCTATTCATCTCTTCTCGTCCAAGTTTTGCTTCCCAAAGTCCACTTGCAGCTGTTCCGTATAAAATTTTACCAACTTGAGCAAATGTAGACCACATAGAAAAACCCTTTAGTGCTAAAAGAATTTTAGCTCCTGACTCTACTTGAACTAAATTTAATAAGTCTAAATTTTTTTGGAGTAATTTCTCCTCACAAACATAGCAAGGAGTATGAATTTTATTTATATCTAAAGCCATTTTCTACCTCTTTTATTACTCTAATAATTAGGACATAGAATCTAAAGGCTCAAAAGATTGTGTTTTAGAGTTATAATACTCAAGTTCACCTTTTTCGATAATATAATACCATCCGTGAATAAATATTTTTTTATCTTTAACTCTCTCTTTTATATATGGATAAGTCAATAAATTTTCAACTTGAAGAACTATAGAAATTTGCTCTGTTAATCTTAATTTTTCATCATTATCACTTATATTTTTTGAAAGTGCTATCTCTTTTGCTTTATTACCTAACTCTAACCACTTATTGACGTGTGGTAAATCTTTATTTCTAGGTTTAAAAAGACTCTCACACGCTCCACAATGAGTATGTCCACAAACTATAATATCCTCTACATTTAAAACATTAACGGCATATTCAATCGCAGCAGCGGTTCCGTGATAATCATCATCAGGTGAATATGGTGGTACAAAATTACCTATATTCCTAATTACAAAAAGTTCTCCAGGTTTTGTACCCATAATTAAACTAGGGATTACTCTTGAATCACTACAACCAATAAACAAAACCTTTGGTTCTTGTCCGTGATTTACTAAATCTAAAAACTCTTTTTCGTGGTTTTCAAAATATACATTTTGAAAGGATTGATTCCCTTTCATTAAATCAAAAATTTTCATTTAACTCCCATCTATTAATAATTTAAATTTTAAAAGAATATATCTAATTCATCCTCTTGGCTATCTACCTCTTTTTGACTGAAAATAACTTCAACTTGTAAAATTGAGCTTAACATCGAACTATCTAAATAGTGAATATCAGGAACACTTTTTTGCTCAAATATACTAACTCTCCAATTTGTTAAATCTTCTCTAATAGTCTTTAAAAATATTGCAACTTTTTTGGCATTTTTCTCATTTAAATCCTCCTCTTTTACATTTTCAAGTAGAGAAACTAAAGATTTAACTCCATAAGATAATCCTTCAAATTCAAACAAATTTGTAATAACAGAAGCATAAAAAGTAAATTGTATAGCAATTTTTTGTAAATTAGCTAAAGATTTATCATCTTCAAAAATATAAATATCTTCATCAATATTATTTTCAATTTCGGCTAATTCATTTATATCATTTAATATATCACTATCTAATGATTCTACATATTCAGTTGCATTTGTTATTGATTTATTGTGTTCTCGTCTTAACAATATCTCTTCTCTATCATTTAACTTTTTTTTCTCTTTAACTTTTTGTTGTTTTTCTATAACCTCAACTTTTTTTGTCTCTATTTTATCTTTTTGTAATTTATATTTTAAATTAAATACATACTTTTCGAGAGTATTAACATAACTTTTTATTTTAACTTTTTGATACTCACTTAGAGTAATATCATTAAATGTGTAAAGAGTATTTCTCTTATTTTCACTTAAATCAACCGTTCTTTTAATAACTAAATAAATTTTTCTTTTTTCATCTTTTGTCTGTAAAGAGATTCTATCTTTTCTAATATCTCCACTTAAATCATTTAAACTCTTTATAAATCCTTCTCTTTGTTCAAATAAATTATCTATCGTGATATCACCTAAAAATAGACTATTTAGTAAATCACTATTAAATATTTCTCTAAAAGCTGTATTTATAAATTTAATTTTTTCACCATCAAACAGAATTGATGGATTTGGATAAGCATTTGTAATTCCTTCAAGTGTTGAAGCTGTAAATTTATTTATTTTTTCTTGAAGCATTTTCTCTTCATACTCTTTAACTTTTTTACTATCATTTATATGCTTAGCTACACTATATAAAGCATTTAAAGTTACATTTTTATCGATTGGTTTTATAATATATTTATCAATTCCAAGTTCAATTGATTTCATAAAGTATTCAACTTCACTAAATGCAGTTGTGATAATAATAGGTATATCTATATCAATTTTTTTAATTTCAGCTATCATCTCTAGCCCATCCATTTTAGGCATTCTAATATCAGTGATAACTACATCTATTTGGTGTTTTTTAAAATTTGCTAATCCCTCTTCACCATTTTCAGCAATTATAACTTCTTTAAAAAATTTTTTTAAAATATTTTCAATATTAATTCTAGCTTCAGGTTGGTCTTCTGCATATAAAACTATTAAATCTTTGGTTAACTCTCGAATCTCTTTTAAATTAACCACA
Source organism: Campylobacteraceae bacterium (assembly GCA_016744535.1). Taxonomy (GTDB): domain Bacteria; phylum Campylobacterota; class Campylobacteria; order Campylobacterales; family BB28; genus BB28. The sequence goes on along the minus strand of JADGEE010000004.1, from coordinate 36,269 downwards.
ATACCTCCTTTTAATAATATTTTTGATTATAACATAAATAAAAATCTATTTTTTTACACTTCTATTAATTAAAGTTAAAAGAGGTTTCCACTTAACTTTATGCTCTTCTTCAAAAATTTTATCATAAGTTTTAATATCCCAATTTATGAAATTCATAGGCTCTAATGGCATATTAATATATTTTACTTCATAATGCAAATGTGGTCCACTACTAAGTCCTGTATTTCCCGTTTGGGCAATTAAGTCACCTTTTTTTACAATGTCACCAGTTTTTACTTTAACTTTATTTAAGTGTCCATAGAGAGTTTTAAATCCATAATTATGTGAAATAATAATTAAATTTCCATAACCACTCTTTTTATGTTTTCTAGCATACTCAACTACACCATCAGCTGGTGCATAAACTTTTGTGTTCATTTTAGCTTTCATATCAAGTCCAGAGTGAAACTCTTTTTTCTTAAGTATTGGATGTTGTCTCCAACCAAATTTACTAGTCACTCCTTTAAATTCAATTGGTGAACCACTTGGAATTTGTCTTAACATATTTTGTTTTTGCTGAGTTGTAATCTTTGCTAAATCAATCCTCTCAAATAAATTAAGCTTTTCACTAAATTTAAGCCCCATTAACTCTTCTATATCATTAACTTTATCACTAATAGCATCTAAATCTTCACTTTTTTGCAAAATTCTCTTAGCTAAAAGATTATTTTCATATTCTAAATCTTTATAATCTTGTGTCATTAACTCTTTTTTATCTACTAATCCTTCAACTTTAGTAGATAAAAGCCAAATAAAAACACTTCCTGTAATTAAAAGACCTACTGTTACTAATATTGCGTAAATAATTACTTTTTTTATAATTTGGTGAACATTATAACTCTTGCTTTCTCTTATATCTGAAATTGTAATTGTAAACCTATTCTTCATCAATCCTCGCTTTTAAAAACTCTTCTACTACTAGAAATGAACCATATACTAAATAATTTTTATTTTTGTCAATATTTTTATAATTTGAATACTCTATATCTAATTCACTTAATACTTTTATTAATTTTGCTTTCTCTTCAACTCTTGGATTATCAATATTAATTATTAAAACTCTGTCTATAATTGGTTTTAATATTTTTAATATTTTTTTATAATCTTTATCGCTAAAGCTATTATATATTAAATTTACTTTCATATTTGCTAAAGAATCTCTTATAGCTTTAGCGGAGAGTGGATTGTGTCCTACATCAATTATAATATTATTCTCTAATTTGTAAAAACGACCAAAGAGTTTAATATCACTAAGTAAGTTTAAATCTATTTTTAAATTAAAAAACTTAACAGCTGATAATGCTAATTTTAAATTATCTAATAAAAATAGTGGGAATTTTTTACTTTTAATAAATTTTTTTAAATCACTATCATCAGCAAAATTTTCTCTATAATTATAAATTTTTTTGTTTAAATTTTTTGCAATTTCAAAAATTTCATTATGTATCTGTTTTCCAATAATTGCAATTTCATCAATGGAGTTTAATTTAGTTGTAGCAATCTCTTTAATAGTGTTACCTAAAAAATCTTGATGGTCAAAATCAATTGGAGTAATTAAACTAACATCATTTTTTAGTACATTTGTAGCATCATACTCACCACCAAGTCCAGCCTCTAATACTATATAATCCATATTTTCAAATGCTAAAAATGCTAAAAGAGTTGTATATTCAAAATAGCTTAGTGTTTCTATATAATTTTTTGATAAAATATTTAATAATTTTTGGTGTATATTCTCTAATTTATCATCACTTATATCAATTCCATTAATCCAAATTCGTTCATTAAATTTCAATATATGAGGCGATAAATAGTGTCCCACATTAAAACCCATTTTAAATAGATAATGTGCTAAAAATTTTCCAGTTGTACCTTTACCATTAGTTCCAACTATATGAATAATTTTTGTATTTGAAAAATCAAAATACTCTTTTATAGATTCATATGCCCTCGGCATTAAAGTATAATCAATCTCATCATAAAAAAGAGGTTTATTATTTAAAAATTCACTTATGTTCATACTAATTTCCTAATTTTAATGTTTAATTAAATTCTACAATAGAATCTATTAACTATCTATTTACATTTTTTGTATAAAATGTAGTTTTAAAACCAAAAGGAGAAATTATGAAAAAAATATTAATATCTTTAGGAGTTGCAACTATTCTTGCATCAAGTGCATTTGCTTGTAAAAATACAAACATAGGGATGAGTTGTTCAAATCATAAAATGATGAGTTCTTATAAAAATAAATCTGGAAAACTTGTAGGTGCTATTTTAAATGCTTTCTCAAAAACAGCACCAAGTGCAGAGCAAATTAAAACAGCAAAAAGAGCAGTTGAAAAATTTAGAGATAGTATGAGTGAATCTAAAGCTAATAAAAAGTTTCCAATTGAAACATTGACAGAAACTAAATTTGATAAAGATTTATTTGCTTCAATTTGTTTAAAAAAATCTGCTAAAAAGATTCAAAGCAGAGTAGATTTAATAGAAAAAATTTACTCTACACTAGATGAACAACAAAAGAGAGAGTTTAAAACTGAATTTGCTTCAAAAAAAGTTTTAAAAGAGTTAATGAGATAAAAGAAAGATTGACATACTCCCCATAGCTAAGCTAGGGAATTCTAGGGTCAAGCGATACGAGCCTCTTTATGAGGTCTTACAGTATCTAACCTAAGAGTCGATGTCCCAACTCTTTTTTTATGGTATTTTTGAAAATTTTAAATCCGAGATTTTACCCTTCATTAATTTTGCTATTGCCTTATATCCCCATACTTGAAAGTGGGGGCTTTACGGCTTTTATTGGTAAAAATTACTCTTTCTTTTTCTAAATTTTAAAATTTAGTGTGACATTAGTAAATCATCTACGCTCCCTCTAATGATATCTTTAAATTGAGTTTTATTAAAAGTAGTCTGTCGCTTAGCTAATCTTGAAGTATTTATAATAATTTTATCTCTTAATTCACTTAAATTATAGATTCCATCAAAATAAGCTAGTGTCTCTTTAATTCCAATTGCACCCATAGAACTTGGGCTTCTTGTATATTTTTTTTCAAGATAAAAAACTTCGTCAATTAAACCAAGTTTTAGCATTTTATCTGTTCGTTTTGCTATTCGTTCTCTTAAAATAGTTCTATCAACTTCTATTGCATAAATTTTTAAATTTTTAATTAAAGCATCTTTTTTAGAATCAGCAAAAAATTTAGTTGGAGGTTTTTTACTTTGATAATATATATTTAAAGCTTTTTCTATTCTATATTTATCATTTTCATAAATTTTTTTAGCATATTGGCTATCAATCTCTTGTAATTTTTGATACGCACTCTTTAAATTTATCATAATACCTTTAACTATCTCTTTTGTAGAATCTTCAATTTTTATTTCACTAAGCCCATTTATCATAGCTTTTAAATAAAAACTAGTTCCACCAACTATAATTAAGTTTTTATCATTTTTTATAGCTTCTGATTTTGCTTTTTTATAAATTTCAAAAAAGGTAGAGACTGAAAATTGTTGATTAATATAAATTTCATCTATTCCAAAGTGTAAAATATCTTCTCTCTCTTGCTTAGTTGGTTTTGCTGAAACAATATCTATCTCTTTATAGATACTAAGTGAATCTAAAGAGAGAATATAAGAGTTACTCTTTTTAGCTAAATTTATCGCTAAATCACTTTTTCCTGATCCTGTTGCTCCAATTATTGCTAACTCTTTAATTTTTAAATCCTCTTATCTTTAAATATATTTTTCAAATGGTTTAACAAACTTCTCAATCATATCATCAGCTCTTTTTTTTGCTTGATTAACAAAATGTTTTAAATATTTTATTGCCCACTCTTCCATATTTAAATGAAAGTCTTGTTTAAGATTTGATACATGAAATTGTATTTGCATAGCAGCTGCCCAATTAATATATAAATCTTGTGGATTTGTTTTAAATAAATTAACATAATATATATCTTTGCAAACTAACTCTTTACCTTCTAATAACCAATCTATTTCAAAATAGTTAATTATAAATGAGTTGAATTCATTATTATCTATCATTCTTGCACATACTTGGGCTAACTTATAAGCAGATATAATATTTGGTGCTTGAGCATTTTTTGATAAATTTCTTGTTTTTATATCTATAATTTCAAAAAAATCATCTTTTGTAACTAGAATATCAGCTGTATCATTTTGTTTCTCTTCAAAAGGATTTTCAATACTCCACTTATCAGTTGCATTTTTACCTCTACTTAATAAGAACATAACTGTAGGAGAGTTAAACAGTGAATTTCTAGCTTTAACTCCTACTGCATCTAAGTTTTTACTAAATAGATAATTTAAATATTCATATTGCCTAAAAGTATCATTAGGATACTCTTTTTTTATTTCGCTATAGACATGTTTATCAAATGGTTCACCTGCTGCATGACCTGATAATGTACCAGAAAGTGGCTTTGGTATCTTTGTACCTACTATTTTCTTTTTTAACTCTTCATAATTTACTAATTTCATTTTTTTCCTATAAAAAAAGTTCTTCTACTTTATTGTTAATTTTTGATAAGTTTTCTTTGGAGTTATCAAGAATATACTCTTTAGTTAATGTAACTATATCATTATGTATAGATACTTCATATTTATTACTCCAATCAATAGCTCTAAAAGGAATAGAAGATATTGGTTTTTCTGAAAACTCTATAATATTACCTTTTAGAATACCGTTATATTTTAACCAATCAAAAACTCTATAATTATTTAAAATTGCTAAAATATAATATATACTTTCTTTTATACCATCTTTTTTAAAAAGTGCTGTTACATCTTGTGTTGGGTAAATCCCCTTATTAACTAACGCAAATCTAAAATAGTTTTTATTAGATATTCTCTCTTTACAAGGTACGAAAATTCTTTTTTCATTTTTTGAAAATAGATTTAAATTTCTTAAAAAAACCCATTCCCAATAGTATATTTTACGATTATATTGATATCTATTTTCTAGTTTTTCTTTAAATTCACTAAGCTTACTATAAAAATTTGGAAAATTCTTTTTTAACTCATTTTCATCTTTTATATTATTTATATAGATATATTTAGTAATGTTATTATATTTATATGCTTTCAAATCTTTAGCTTTAATGACTTTAATATTATTTTTCTCTTCATAATTATTTAGCTTAATATTATCTTTTAATTGAAATGCTTTATCTAATCCACTTACTAAACCATTGCCTATATGACAAATATTTCTTATTGTATGAGATTTACAATATTTTTCAAAAATATTTAATTCATTTTTTATCTTATTATTTGCAAGTATCCATCTCTCATTTGTTTTAAATTGATTAATTTTAAATGACTCTGAATTAATATTTGATTCTTTATTTTTTAAATTAATTAATATATCATTTGTTAATTTGCTATTAGAGTAATATTTTGTAATATTAACTTTAGGTTTATCTTTTTTATTTGATTTAATATATTTAAATATTATTGTAGATACCCTTACATTATCAAAAATTGGTGTTTCATTAAAATGATAAATTTTTTCGAAATATCCATTTTTTAACATATAATTACGAAGAGTTAAAGAGTGTGTAGTATTTAACCAATACTCAGGTGTAATAAATATTAATTGACCATCCTCTTTTAATAACTCAATGGATTTTAATGTAAAAATAAAAGAGTAATCACATAAACTATTAAAATAATCATTCCATAAATTACTATTTAATAACTCTTTTTTTAACTCCTCTTCTAAATTTTTCCAACGAATATATGGAGGATTTCCAATTATTAAATCAAATTTATCTTTAATATCACTACTTACAAAACTTTCATTTTTAATAAAATTAAAATTTTTATATAAGTTATTGTCAATTTCATAAGCAGTTATATTTTTATAACCATTTTTTATAAGTTCGTCAATAAAAATTCCTTCACCACATGATGGTTCTAATATAGATGAATTTTTATCTATATTGGCTAATGAAATCATAAAATCAACTATTATTTTAGGAGTAAAGTATTGACCATACTTATTTTTATCTTTTCTAAATTTACTTAATGGTTTTGTCATAAAATTTCCCTCTATTTTAACACAAATTTTTTAATATACAAATTTCTCAACTCATCTATACTAATTAAATTTTTATTTTGTTTAATATGCCAATAGTTCCATCCATTATTTGATTGTTTATTTAAAATTGTAGCACTTATTTTATGAATTGAACCCACTTCACTGTTAAATTCAATTGTGGCATTTGCTAAAACGGTTGCATAGGTACTTTTATCTTTTGAGTATAATTTTTCACCTACTTTTATATATCCACTCTCTATTAAATTTCCAAATGGAACTCTAGGTTTTTTGTTTTCTATTTTTAATGATAAATATTTTTCTTCTATTGGGATAACTTTTTTTATTCTATCTTTTATAACTTTAATATATTTCTCTTCTTTCTCAATTCCTATAAAATTTCTTTGGAGCTCTTTTGCAACAGATGCAGTTGTACCACTTCCGGAGAATGGGTCTAGGATTATATCACCTATTTTTGAGGTTGAAGTAATTACTCTATATAAAAGTTCATGAGGTTTTTGTGTAGAGTGAACTTTCTTTCCATTTTCATCTTTTATTCTCTCACTTCCACTACAAATAGGAATAAACCAATCACTTCTTAACTGTTTGTCGTCATTAAAACTCTTCATAGATTTATAGTTAAAAGTATATTTTGATTTCTCATTTTCACTAGCCCAAATAAGTGTTTCGTGAGCATTTGTAAATCTTGTACCTTTAAAGTTTGGCATTGGATTTCTTTTTATCCACAAAATATCATTTAAAATCCAAAGCCCAATATCTTGCATAATTTTTCCAACTCTAAAGATATTATGGTAACTTCCAATTACCCAAATTACACCATCTTTCTTTAAAACTCTCTTAGCTTCACTTAACCATTGATATGTAAAATCATCATAATCTTTAAATGTATCAAATTTATCCCAACTATCATCTACACCAGCGACTTTAGTCTGATTTGGTCTATGTAAATCACCATTTAATTGTAAATTATATGGTGGATCTGCAAAAATTAAATCTATTGAATCATCAGGTAATTGTTTTAATTTTTCTATGCAATCACCTTGTATTATCTTATTTAAAAATTTCTCTAACATTTTAATCTTAATAGTTAATCGCCACTTTATAAGTTGGGTCATCCTCTTCGTAAGTACAATATGGCCCAGCCTCTTTTAACATATTTTTACAGTCAGCACTTAAGTGTCTTAGTGATAAAGTTTTTCCACTCTCTCTATATTTTTTAGTTACACTATCTATCGCTTCAACTCCACTCCCATCCATAACTCTTGCAAATTTAAAGTCTAATACAACTTTATTAGGGTCATTTTTGAAATCAAAGTTATCATTAAATGTTGTAGCACTTCCAAAAAATAGTGGTCCATCTAACTCATAAACTTTTGTACCATCACTCTCTGTATGACTTCTTGCAAAAATTTTAGCGTGTTTCCAAGCAAAAGCTAAAGCTGACATAATAACTCCAGTAATAACTGCAATTGCTAAATCTGCAAAAATCGTAATAACAGTAACGCTTAAAAGTACAAAGACATCAACTTTAGGCATATATTTCATTCTTTTTATACTAGCAAATTCAAACGTGGCAATACTTACCATAAACATAATACCAATTAATACAGCGATAGGAACTTGTGAAATAATATCAGAGAGACTAACTACAAATAAAATAAGTAATACTGATGCTGTAATTCCTGAAAGTCTTCCTAATCCACCTGAAGTAAAATTAATAATAGATTGTCCAATCATTACACAACCTGCCATTCCTCCAAAAAATCCACAAGTTGTATTTCCAACTCCTTGTGCTATACACTCTTTATTTCCACTTCCTCTTTTTCCACTCATCTCATCTAAAACTGAAAGTGTTAAAAGTGATTCAATTAATCCAACTAAGGCGATAATAACAGAGTAAGGCAAAATAATAAGTAGTGTTTCGAAATTTAGTGGTGCATTTGGAATTCCAAATGATGGAAATGAACCTGAAATATCTGCTAAATCTCCAACTCTTTTAGTATCTAAATCAAAAAATACTGCAATCAATGAAAGACTTATAATTGCAACAAGTGAAGCTGGAAGGGCTTTTGTATATCTTGGTAGAAAGTGCATCGTAGCCATCGTAGCTAAAACGATAGACACCATTATAAGGCCTTGAGTATTAAAATATGGAAATGTATTAATTACCACATCTTCAAAGTAGCTAAATTGTGCTGTAGCAATTACAATTGCTAATCCATTTACAAATCCAAACATTGCAGGTTGTGGAACAAGCCGAATAAATTTCCCCATTTTAAAGAGTCCAATGGATATTTGAATTAATCCAGCTAAAATTGTAGCCCATAGAAGATAATCTAAACCGTGTTCTGCCACTAAGCTAACCATTACGACAGCCACTGCCCCAGTTGCTCCACTAATCATTCCTGGTTTTCCACCAATTAGAGCTGCTATTAAGCCTAAAATAAAAGCGGTATATAATCCAACTTGTGGATTTACTCCAGCAATTAGTGAAAATGCAATTGCTTCAGGAACTAATGCCATAGCTACGACGCTTCCAGATAAAATATCATTTTTGACATTTAAATTTTTATAATTTTGTAAATTGAACAAATATTCTCCCTAAATCATTAAAGTAATTTATTTATAAAATAAGTTTTACTTTTACTAAATAACCACTTAAAAACATATTAACATCTAAATAAAATAAGCTATAATAGTAAATTTTAATGTTTGGTAGAGAAGGGAGAAAATATGAAAAAACATACGATTTTATTTTTAATGATAGTTGTCTATATAATGGGGATTGGTGGATATGGTTACTACTCTTATATAAAAACAAAACAAAATATAATGGAAGGAATAGATAAAGAGTTAAAAAGTTCAGCCTCGGCAATTCCATCTATTTTAGGTGATGGTTATCATAATAATGTAATTGATAAAAATTCAAGAACAGAGAAAGAGGATATTAATAGTGCTAAAAAATTAACAAAATATGTAAATTTAATAAGAGTTAAATATCTTTATAGTTTTATAAAAATAGATGATAATATAAGATTTAGTTCTTCTAGTTTTACAAAAAGAGAGTGGGATGATAAAGAGATTACACAATTTTTTGATTTATACAAAAATGCAACTTCTACTTTAAAAGAGAGTTTTGAAAAAGAAAAAATTATGTTTGAGGAGAGTAGTGATAAGTGGGGAACTTTTCGCTCAATATTTATTCCATTTAAATCAAATAATGGAGAAACTTATATAGTCGGAGCTGATATAGAGATAAGTGATATACACGACTTATTACAAACAGAACTTTTAAATTCTGTTTTAACAGGATTGTTCTTTTTATCTCTAATAATTCCTATAATAATGCTTTATATTAGGGCAATGGAGAAAGAAAAAGTAAATTTAGAGAGGATTATTGAAGATAAAACAAAAGAGTTAAAAGATATAAATTACGATTTAAAAAAATTATCTAAACAGTTATCTAAATACTTATCTCCTCAACTCTATAATTCTATTTTTACAGGAAAACAAGAAGTTAAAATTGAAGCCAAAAGAAAAAAATTAACAATATTTTTTAGCGATATTAAAAATTTTACTAAAACAACTGAACATATGGAACCTGAAGATTTAACAACTATTTTAAATAGCTATTTAAATGAAATGAGTCTTATTGCCTTAAAATATGAAGCTACAATAGATAAATTTATAGGAGATGCTATTGTAATATTTTTTGGAGACCCAGAGACTAAAGGTACAAAAGAAGATGCCATAGCTTGTGTATCTATGGGAATTGAAATGAAAAATAGAATGGAAGAGCTTAGAGATAAATGGCTAAATAATGGAATTTCTCATCCATTTGAAATTAGAATAGGTATTAATACAGGATATTGTACAGTCGGAAATTTTGGAAGTGACAGTAAATTAGATTACACTATTATTGGTTCACATGTAAATTTAGCAAGTAGGTTAGAGAGTAATGCTAGAGTAAATGAAGTTTTAATTTCAGAAGAGACTTATCTACTTATTAAAGATAAAATAAGTTGTTCTAAAAGAGATTCTATAAGAGTTAAGGGATTTGAGCAACCTATTCAAACTTATGAGATAAGTGATAATTATTATAAAAAAAACATATTTAAAGAAAATTTAGATGGATTTAATCTCTCAATTAATTTTGATACTTTAGATAAAGATAAAAATAGAGTAATTGAGGTATTAGAGACCACTATTGCAAAATTAAAGGATTAACTTAAAATTTAATTTTTAAAATTATATGATTTTTTGCTATACTCTTGGAATTAGAGTTATATATAAAATTTAAGAGTAAAGCAGATGCACAAATTAAAAGCTGAAAATTTATCAAAAATTATTAAAAAAACGCAAATTATTCACGACTTTTCACTTGAAGTAAAAAGTGGTGAAATTGTTGGATTATTAGGTCCAAATGGAGCTGGTAAAACAACGACTTTTTATATGGTTTGTGGATTAGTTGAAGCTAGTAGTGGAAAAATATATTTTGATAATATAGATATTTCAAAAGAGCCTTTACATAAAAGGGCTGAAATAGGAATAGGTTATTTACCACAAGAATCAAGTATATTTAAAGATTTAAGTGTAGAAGATAACTTAATGATTGCAGGTGAAATTGCAATTAGAGATGAGAAAAAGCGAGAACATAAAATTGAAGAGTTGTTAGAGCTTTTTAATATTGAACCAATTAGACGCCGAGCTGGAATAAGTTTGAGTGGTGGTGAGAGACGCCGTGCAGAAATTGCAAGGGCATTAGTAAGTTCTCCTAAATTTTTATTACTAGATGAACCATTTGCAGGAGTTGATCCAATTGCCGTAGCTGATATACAAAATATTATAAAAGATTTAGCTAAAATAGAGATAGGAGTTTTGATAACCGACCATAATGTAAGAGAGACACTCTCTGTATGTGATAGAGCTTATGTGATAAAAAGTGGTAGGTTATTAGCAAGTGGAAATGCTAAAGAGGTTTATGAAGATAGTGCCGTTAAAACTCACTACCTAGGGGAAAATTTTAAATTATGAAATTAAGACAAAGTAATTATACTACTGTCAAGGGAAAACTCTCTACAACACTTAAGAGTTGGTTACCGATACTTCAATCAAATGTAAATGAGCTTGAAGATGAATTTAAAAAATTTCAAGAGACAAATCCATTTTTAGAAGTTAAATCAGGATTTGAAAAAAACTTAAGTAGTGCTGTGGCAACTTCAAGAAAAGAGTATTATCAAAGAGAATCTACATTCGATAAAATTGAAACTTTTTCGACTTATAAAAAATCTTTATATGAAATGCTTCAAGAACAAATTGCTTATCCACTCTTTCCAACTGAAAAATCACAAAATATTGCAATGGAAATTATTGAATATATAAGCGATGAGGGTTATTTTGAGGGTAATAGCCAAGAGTTATCCGATAAATTAAATGTCAGTTTTGAAGAGTTTGAAAAAATTAGAGGTAGATTTGCATATCTTGAGCCTGTTGGAATTGGTGCAAAAGATGTGAGAGAGACTTTTATATTTCAATTAGATAATATTGATGTTGAAGATGATATTTATAATTTAATTACAAAAATGGTTGAAGATTTTGAGAGTATGCACAAATTTAAAAAAGATGATAATTATCAAGACGCTTTAATTATTTTAAAAAAATTTAAAAACCCACCAGCAATTGAGTATTTAAAAAAAGAACAAGAGGTAATTCCTGATATTTTTGTGGATATTTCAGATGGATTTATAGAGATTAATTTAAATGATAAATATTATCCAAATTTAAAAATAGATACAAAAAGTGCAAGTGATTATGAGAATAGCACTACGGAAATAAAAGAGTTTATTAGTGGTAAGTTAAAAGAGGCTAAAGATTTAGTAGATGCACTTGAGATGAGAAAAGGGACGGTTTATAAAATAGGTTTAATGATAGTCGAGCATCAATACGATTTCTTTTTAGGTGGAGATATAAAGCCGATGAGGTTAAAAGATTTAGCAGAAGATTTAGATTATAATCAATCTACTATATCTAGGGCAATTTCAAATAAATATTTAGAGTGTAACCGAGGTGTATTTTCACTAAAAGGTTTCTTTTCTACTGCTATTGATGAGGACTTATCAAACTCTTCTATTAAAGATTATTTAAAAGAGATTATCAAAGATGAAAATAGAGAAAAACCTATGAGTGACAATAAAATGCTTGACTTAATTGAAAAGAAATTCACTATTAAACTCTCTCGTCGTACGATTACTAAATATAGAAAACAGTTAAATATATCAAGTTCAAGTGAGCGAAAAAAACTGTATAAATTAGGTTAGGAAATTATATGCTTACGATTATTGGTAATGGAATGAATCCTTATGATTTAAAAAATATAGATATTAATTTAAGTGAATTTGATTATATAATTTGTGATAAAAACTTTGATACTAATAATCAAAAAAATATTTTTCAAGGAAGTTTTAAAGAAGTTAAAGAGTTTATTTTAAATAATCAAAATAAAAATTTAATTTATATTGTAAGTGGTTCACCTCTATTTTATTCAGGTGCAATTATTGTTTTAAAATATTTAACAACTTCTTTTCAAATTATAGATAACACATCTTCAAAAAATTATCTACTTGCAAAACTTGGAATTAATGATAATTTAGTTGATACTTTTTCACTTCACGGTAAAACAAAAATAGATTTAAATGTAATGTTTAATAAAAAATATACTTTTATTTTATGTGATGAATTTAGCTTAAATATTTTAAAAAAGGCACTTTTTTTTATAGATAAAAATGATTATATAATTACTTTAGGTGCTAAATTTGGTTATAGTGAAGAGATAATTAAAGAGATAAATATAGATTATATTTTAGATAAAGACTTAATACCTTATGTTTTATTAATAGAAAAAAAATTTAAGCTAAAAAGAGAGTTTAGCTTAGAGAGTGAATTTTTTCAAGATAATGGAATGATTACAAAGAGAGATAAGAGAAGACTATCTTTATTTGAACTTGAATTAAAAGAGAATTTATTACTTTGGGATATTGGTGCTGGAACTGGTTCTGTTGGAATTGACGGATATAAAAACTTTAAAATAAAAACACTATTTTTTGAAAAACAACCAAAAAGAGTGGAAGATATTAAAAAAAATCTCACAAAACATAGAGTTATTGATACAAAAGTAATCCAAGGAGATGCGGGAGCTAATATTTTAAATCAAAATATTAATCCTGATAGAGTATTTATCGGTGGAGGTGGTGAAGCTGTTATCAATAAATTAAAATATTTATATAAAATATTAAATAGTAATGGAATTATAGTAGCAAATTTTGTAACACTAAAACATTTAAATAGAGCTATAACTATTTTAGAAGAGGCAAATATAAAATATAAAATAAAATCTATCTCTATTACAAATTTTAAAAATTCTCTTTTAATGAGTGAGAGTGAGAGATTAATGTTTTATGTGAAGATTGAAAAATAACAATTTTCGTCATTTGGGGGATTGAATATAGAAAAATCTAAAGCCATTAAAATAGGCTTTAGATTTATTAATTATAATTTTTATTTTTTAGGTCTAGCCAATCTTTTTCTAACTGTTGGGTCTAACTGTTTTTTTCTAATTCTAATATTTACAGGAGTAATTTCAACAATTTCATCATCTTCAATCCACTCTAGTGCATTCTCAAGTGACATATTTCTAGCAGGAACTAATTTAATTGCATCATCTGCACCGCTTGAGCGAACATTTGATAACTGTTTACCTTTGATTGGGTTTACATCTAAATCGTTTGGTCTAGCATTTTCTCCAATAACTAACCCCACATACATTTTATCTTGAGGTTTGATAAACATAATTCCTCTATCTTGAAGATTAAAAATAGAGTAAGCTAGAGCTTCACCTTTTTCCATAGAAACTAATGCTCCATTCATTCTACTATCAACATTTCCATTAAATGGTTTATAATCTAAGAATGAGTGATTCATAATTCCTTCACCCTTAGTATCAGTCAAAAATTGACTTCTATATCCAATAAGTCCTCTTGCTGGAATTTCAAATTCTAATCTAGTTTGACCCATTCCCATAGGATTCATAGATTGCATCTCTGCCTTTTTTCTTCCAAGTTTTTCAATAACAGCACCAGTATGCTCATCAGGTACATCAATAACTAAATGCTCAAATGGCTCACATTTTTTACCATCAATCTCTTTTATAATAACTTCAGGTCTTGATATAGAAAACTCAAACCCCTCTCTTCTCATATTCTCTGCTAAAATTGTAATTTGAAGTTCACCTCTTCCTGCAACTTTAAATTTCCCCTCACCAACTTGGTCAAGTTTCATTGCAATATTTGTCTTAACTTCTTGTAGTAATCTTTCAGATAACTTATTTGCTGTTACAAATTTACCCTCTGTTCCAGCAAGTGGAGAATCATTTACAGCAAATACAACTGAAAGTGTAGGTTCTTCAATATGAAGTGGGTCAAGTGGCATAGGATTATTTGGACAAACTATAGAATCACCTACATCAATAGTTTCAAATCCTGCAATAGCGATAATGTCACCTGATTGAGCTTCATCTATATCAACTCTTTCAAGTCCTTTAAAACCAATTAATTTTGAAATTCTTCCAGTTACTTTTTCACCATCAGCTTTAGCTAAAACAACATTTTCACCTTTTTTGACTGTTCCGTTAAAAATTCTAGCAATTCCAATTTTACCCACATAATTATCATAATCAAGTGTAAAAACTTGAAGTTGAAGTGGATTTTCAATCGTTCCAGTTGGTGCTGGAACTTCTTTAGTTATAGTTTCAAATAGTGGAATTAAATTTTCGTTTGCATCCTCTAAATTAAGTTTTGCATAACCGTCTCTTGCAGCTGCATAAACTACTGGAAATTCAAGTTGCTCCTCATTTGCGCCCATTGCATCAAAAAGGTCAAATACTTCATCTACAACTCTATCAGGCTCACCTGCAGGCTTATCAATTTTATTTATAACAACAATTGGTCTAATACCTAAAGCGATAGCTTTTTTTACAACAAATTTAGTTTGAGGCATAACACCTTCTTGTGCATCAACTAATAGAAGTACACTATCAACCATTTTTAAAACCCTCTCAACTTCACCACCGAAATCGGCATGTCCTGGGGTATCAATAATATTTATTTTATAATCTTTATAAATAATTGCTGTATTTTTTGAAAGGATTGTAATCCCTCTCTCTTTTTCAAGGTCATTTGAATCCATAACTCTCTCGTCCATCTTTTGATGTGCTGCAAAAGTTCCTGATTGTTTTAAAAGTTCATCTACTAGCGTCGTTTTGCCGTGGTCAACGTGAGCAATAACCGCTATATTTCTAATTTTCAATTTTTTCTCCCAAATATTTTTATCTATTATATAATATTATCTATTAAATATATATTTGTTATGAGTGAAGTGAGAGTAAATTACAAAATATCATAAATTTATCACTAAAAAAAATAAAATATTATCTGAAATTTAAAGCCTGTTTTCCAATCTTTAGCATTTTTTTAATAGATTTTAAATTACAATCTTTACATTTCATAATTCTTATATTTTTAAATTAATTTAGCTGTGAAAGAACTCAACGCCAATTTTTATATATCTATTTTCATAATCTCCACAAACTTTTTTAACTTTATTTTTAAATTTAATTGTAATTTTTAAACCGTTTGAAAAAAAGTAAAATTATATTACTAAGTCTTAATTCAAATAAAAGTAAAATAAAAAAAATATTTAAGATATAGCAATTAGGAAAAAGGATTTAAATGCTAACTTTTAGTGACTTACTTATTAAATTACAAGAATTCTGGAAAAATCAAGGATGTAATATCGTTCAACCTTATGATATTCCAGCAGGTGCAGGTACATTTCACCCAGCAACACTTCTAAGAAGTTTAGACTCAAAACCTTGGGCAACAGCTTATGTAGCTCCTTCAAGAAGACCAACAGATGGCAGATATGGAGAAAATCCAAATAGACTTGGAAGTTATTATCAATTTCAAGTTTTAATTAAACCATCACCTGAAAATATTCAAGCGTTATACTTAAAAAGTTTAGAGTTTTTAGGGCTTAATGTAAAAGAACACGATATTAGATTTGTTGAGGATAATTGGGAGTCACCAACACTTGGAGCGTGGGGACTTGGTTGGGAAGTTTGGCTAGATGGTATGGAAGTTACTCAATTTACATATTTTCAACAAGTTGGTGGTTTAGTTTGTGATCCAGTTGCAGTTGAGATTACTTATGGAACAGAGAGACTGGCTATGTATCTGCAAGGAGTTGATAATATATTTGATATTGTTTGGAATGTAAATGAACACGGTAAAACAACTTATGCAGATGTACATTTTGAGAGTGAGTATCAATTTAGTAAATATAATTTTGAAATTGCTAATACAGAAATGCTTTTTGATATGTTTGATAAACTCCAAATTGAAGCAAAAAATTGTTTAGATCAGGGCTTACCACTTCCTGCGTATGACCAAACAATGTTAGCAAGTCATATATTTAATACACTTGATGCTAGAAAAGCTATATCAGTTACAGAGAGACAAAACTATATCTTAAAAATTAGAGAGCTTTCAAAAGGGTGTGCAGAGTTATATAAAGAGCAAGAGAAATTTAGAGAAGAGAGAATTGCAAAAGTGAAGAGTAGCAAATAAGAAATAAATATTGAAAAAAATACTTTTACCTATTTGTCTTTATTGGTTTTTATTTCAATATGAATCATACACTTTTTGAATATATCATGATGATTTTTATCATAATTACTTTTTCTTGTTTAGTAGGTTATATCTATTTTGATAGAAAAAAACTAATAAAGAAAGGTTTTCAAAAATAGTAGAAGATAAATTAAGAGATAAAACTGATAAAAATGCACTAGAAAAAGTGTTAGATATTATTGAAGATATTGCTAAAAAAGATGAAAATGTGAGAGAAGCTTTAAAAAGACATCACTTAAAATATCAAAATTGATATATGTAGTTATATTCTGTTGTTTAAAATTAGTTTATATGTGATTTTTAAGCTTTTAGTTGATAAACTTTCATCTTGATTTTTAAAGTGGATAACTTTTTGCTTTAAATTATTTAATTTATCTCTGATGACGATAAAAAAGGAGTAGGAGTGGTAATAAATGTTTATTGACGATTACAGAGTGGAGAGTATTAAAAAATTTGTAATGAGTGCCTCTAAGTTAGATGAATTGTATAATGTTAAACGAGATGAGTTAGATGAAAATTGGTTTGAGATAAAAGGAAATTTAGCAAAAGCTTTTGAGGCATTATATAAATTTCAATTAGATATTTTTTCTACCCATCCATATTTTAAAGAACATAGTGATGAAATTAGATTTTGGTCATTCTATTTTGATTTAATTGCTTCAAAACTGAATTACTCTATTTTTACAGAAACTCCAAAAAATTCACTTTTAGATATTTCAATGCATAATTCTGAAGAGATAGCTAATTTATGTGAGTATATATACGCAAATGATTTAAGTGATAACGAATTTAGAGCTTATTTTATGAGTTTGAATATTAAAATATTTTTAATGTTTGATTTTATTTTTTATAAAAAAAATGGAGTTTTTACTAGATTTGAGTATAACAAAACTATTTTTACTAAAATAAAAAATATGAAAATATTTGAATATAATAATAATGGCTTTATAAGAAAATGGTCAAGAAATTTAATAAAAGAAGTTTTAAAGCAAATATTAGAAGATGATGAAAATTTTGAACAAGATATTAATGATATAAAAATTTATCAAGAATTTGTAAAATATTCAAAAGATAAAAGAGTTTTACTTGAACCATTTAGTTATATTTTAGCTTATAGATTATGGAAAATATCTCGACTTATTTCATATAAGTATGAAACTGTAAAGATAACAGAAAGAATAAGAATAAAAGATAACTTTAAAGAAGAAATATCTAATTATGTAAATGATTATTTAAATTTAGTTGCAGAATTTTATGATGGAAATATAGAGAATGAAATATTTTATTTAAAAATTTTTGAAATTGAGAAAAAATTTATATTAAATTATGTATTTAAAGAGATATTTAATGATTATAAAACTAAAGATTTAACTTTAAAACAATTAGATAATTATAATTTTAAACCTACTGATTTTTATAAAAAAGAAGGAATAAAAAAAGAAAAAATAGAGTATGATTTAAAGAAAGTTATTACTAAAATGATTGATAATGAAGCAGAGAAAAAATTTAAATTTAGAAGAGTTTTAGAGGAAAAAAAATATATAAATAAAACTTATTTACTTCTTCATATTTTATATAAAATAGTTGAAAGTCAGCTAAATAGAAAAGATACAGAAAACAAAAAATACTTAAATAATATTGTTGGACTTTATAAGTCGGGTTCATTTATAGCACACTGTTTAAATATTTATAATTTTATAATTGCTAAAAAAGAAGTAAGACATATTTATCATTTTGTATCTTTTCCTTATTTAAGCTTTCATCCTAGAAGTCTGTTTAAAGGTGGAAATATTTTATTTATAGATGAAAATAGAAAAACAAATTTTACACTTTCAACAGTTGAATTATATAGAAAAAGGTCTGTACAAACAAAAAAACCATATTTTGAAGATGGTATCTCAAAAATTTTAACAATTGCTGAATTTACAAATTATAAAAAAGTTGATTTTAGTGATAAAAAATCAAAATATGATTTATGCGATATAGTTTTAAAAAATGATAGATTTGTAGTTGAAAATATAAAATTAGATGAGTATATGTTAAATGAAATAGATTTTGAAAAATTTAATATTACAACTGTAAATTGGAAAGAGTATTTTGAATATTTATCTAAAAATTTAAGTAATATTTTAAATTATGAAGAGTTATATAAAAAGTGCAAAGTAGACGATAATAGGTTGTTAGATGTAAATAGATTATTAGCAGATAGTCATATGTTTTTTGCAATTTCTACATTTTTTGCACAAAAAATAAATGAACTTTTTGTTAATATAGATAAAGTGGCTCTATATTCAGTAAATGATACAGGAAGTTTAATGAGTAATGGGATTGCTTTTGCCTATCACTCTCTATTTAATGATAAAAATTTTTTACTTGAGAGAGAAAATATAATCCAATCAAAAGATATACCTACAATATTTGTTGATTTAACAGTTGATACATTTTATACATTAAATAATAGTTTAAAGATAGATAGAAAAACGGATGGTTTTATAGAAAAAATATTTGTTATATTTGCAAATATGCAAGAGGCTCAAGAAGTAGGGCTTGAAGAGAAAATATGTAAAATTGGGAGATTACATGAAGATGAAAATTGATTTTTTTTCGATAAATAAAAATATAAATAGATATAAAATATTAAAAGAGTGTCATCAAAAAGTTTTACAAAATGTAAATTCTAAAGTAGAAGATGATGAGTGTAAAAGACAACTATTCTTTTATAATCCAGAAGATAATGATAGTGTTAATATAAAAAAAAATTTAAGAGAACTTGAAAGTAATATAAAAAGTAGTATTGAAATTTTAAAAAATGTTGTTTTAGTTTTTATTTCAGGTATATTGATTAGTATATTAGCTTCTCAAAATTTAATAAATCCATTTTTTAAGTTAATTGATGAACAATTTACTTTTCATATTTCTCACTTAATTTTAGTAGTAAATTTTATACTTTTTCTATTTTTAATTATAGATTTTGCAAAACTTTATTTTGCAAATCCTTTTTCTGTTGATTCAAATTCATTAGAGAATATAAAAATAAATAGACTCTATCTTGTTATTATTGCAATAACACTTATTCCATTTTTAGCTCAACTGAATATAGCTTTTACATATTTTGAACCTAGAACACAAGTTGGTTTAATGTTTGTAATATCTTACTCATCTCCATTTATATCATTTATGCTACTATATCCTATCTATAAATATGTAACACTTTTAAATGAAATATCAGTAATACATAACATAAAAAATAGTATAAGTAAAATATGAAAATCAAAAATATTTACAAAATATTAGATGAGTTAAGCCCATTTGAATTGCAAGAGGCTTGGGATAATAGTGGTTTACTTGTTGGAAATTTTGAAGATGAAATAGAAGATATCTATATTAGTTTAGATTTAGATAGTGAATTAATTTCAAAATTAAAGCCAAATTCACTTATTATTACTCATCATCCTTTGATTTTTAAGCCATTAAAAAGAATTAATTTTAATGATTTTAGCTCAAAACTTTTAAGAGAATTGATTAAAAAAGATATATCTTTAATTTCTATGCATACAAATTATGATAAAACTCACTTAAATAAATTCGTTTTAGAAGAAATTTTAAACTTTAAAGTTAGTGAAGTTGATGAATTTATAACTTATTTTGATGTGAATATGAGTTTTAATGAATTTCATAATTTAATTATTAAAAAATTAAATTTAAATTATAAAAGAGTTGTAAAAGTTGATGATTTTATAAAAAAATGTGCTATTGTAACTGGGGCAGGGGCTAGTTTAATAAAAAAGATAAAATCTGATTGTCTGATTACAGGTGATATAAAATATCACGAAGCCCTAGAGGCTAAAGAGATAGGGCTTAATTTAATAGATATTGGACACTTTGAGAGTGAAAAGTATTTTGTAAATTCTTTAAGTAGCAATTTGAAAAAAATGCAATTAAAAGTTATAATTACAGATTCAATAAACCCATTTTCTTAATTTTCAAAATAGTAAAGGTTAGATATGAATAAACATTTAAGACAGTTGATAGATTTATCAAAAATTGACAAAGAGATTGACTCTTTTGAACCAAAGATGGAGGAAATTAAAAAAGATTTAAATTCAATAATAACTGATAGGGATACTTTTTTAAAAGAGATAGAAAATTTAAATGAAAATATAGTTGATTTAAAAAACAAAAAGCGTAAAAATGAGACACATTTAGCTGAACTATCAAGTAAACTTGAAGATATAGCTAAAAAGAATTCTCAAGTTAAAACTGAAAAAGAGGCAAAAGCACTCAATTTAGAAGATGAAATTACAAAAGAACAATTATCTTTTGCAAATGATGAGATAGATAGATTTGATAAAACAATTGAGAATCAAAAGAGTAAAACAAAAGAGTTACAAACTAATGTAAATGAGTTAGAAAAGAGTATAAAAGCTAAAGAAGTTAATGTAAACAAAAATTTAAAAGAGACTCAAGAACAAAGAGAAAAAATTTCTACTCAAAAGTCTAAATTAATTTCGGAGATGGATCAAAAAATTATAACTTTTTATGAAAAAATTAGAAGATGGGCAGGAAATACAGCTGTTGTAGAAGTTAATAAACAGGCTTGTTATGGTTGTTTTATGAAAATAAGTGATAGAATCCATTCAGAAGTCATTAAAACTGAAGATATTATAACTTGTCCACATTGTGGAAGAATTATATATATAGATCCAAAATCAGTAGAACAAGAGGTTTAAAATTTTTTCAATAATTTACTATTTTTTAGCACTTATTTTATATATTTTTTCTATTCCATTTTTAATTTATATTTCTTTTAAAAGTAAATATAAAAAATCTATTCCAGCTAGATTTTTTATATTTAAAAACTTTCCATTTAAAAGAGATTATATTTGGTTTCACGCTTGTTCACTTGGAGAAATTAAATCACTCAAACCTATAATTGAAAATTTTGAAAATATAAATTTATCAGTTATTACAGAGACTGGGTTTAATGAAGCAAAAAAATTGACTCCTAATGTACAATATTTACCATTTGAAATATTTTTACCATTTTGGATAAAAAAACCTAAAGTATTGATTGTAGTTGAGGCAGAGTTTTGGTATATGCTATTTTTAATTACAAAATTAAGAGGAACTAAAACTATATTAATAAATGCAAGAATTTCAGATAAATCATATCCAAAATATTTAAGATTTAAGTGGTTTTATAAGAAAATTTTTCTTAAAATTGACAAAATATTCTGTCAAAGTGAAAGTGATAAAGAAAAATTTTTAAATTTTGGTGTAAAAAATATTGAAGTTATAGGAAATATAAAATTAGCACAAAATATAAAAGCTAGTAAAAAATATTTAAAATTAGATTCACAAATAATTACAGCAG
This sequence comes from Campylobacteraceae bacterium, assembly GCA_016744535.1. Lineage (GTDB taxonomy): Bacteria > Campylobacterota > Campylobacteria > Campylobacterales > BB28 > BB28. The sequence continues at coordinate 14,035 of JADGEE010000004.1, read as the reverse complement.
GTAGCACACATAGAGGTGAAGAGGAGTTAATATTAAACTCATTTAGAGATGCAAATTTAAAAGATAGCAAACTAGTAATTGCACCACGACATCCTGAAAGATTTAATGAAGTTGAAGCTATCATTAAACAATATAAAAATTTTACTTTTTCAAAATTTTCAAATGATAAAAGCTTTAATAGTGATATAATATTAATTGATTGCTTGGGGGAATTAATCAATATTTACGCAATTAGTAATATAGTCGTAATTGGTGGGACTTTTAATGAAAATATTGGGGGACATAATCCGATTGAACCAGCATATTTTAATTTAAAAATTATTAGTGGGGATAGTTATTTTAATCAAAAAGAGTTATATAAGAATGTAGAGGGTATTAATTTTACAACTAAAGAGAATTTAACCAAAATTTTAAAAGGTGATTTAAAAAAATCAAAAATTATTCAAACTATAAATATAGATAAAATTATAAAAGAGGTTAAAAATGGCAGAAGATAAAGCGTATAAATTGCTAGCAAAACAAGAATTTATTTCAAACTCAAAAGCAAAAGATTTAATAGACAGAGGCTTAGTTTTTATAGGTGATAAAAAAGTCAAAATTGCAAGAGGGGTTGTAAATGATAATAGTAGATTTAAAGTTATAAAACAGTCAAATATTAAAACAATTTTTGAAGATGAAAACTTAATAGCAGTGGATAAACCATTTGGAATATTAAGTGAAGAGATTGAAAAAACTTTCAAAGAAAAAAACAGAGAAACAAGATTACTTCATAGATTAGATAAAGAGACAAGTGGAATTTTAATTTTAGTTAAAAATGATGAATTTAGAGAGAAAGCTATTAATGAATTTAAAGAAAAAAGAGTATACAAAGAGTATATTGCAGTAGTTGAGGGAGTTGTTGTTGAGCCAATTTCAATTGATAAACCAATTCTTACAGTAAAAGGAAAGGGTGGTGCTAAAAGTGTAATTTCAAAAGATGGTAAAGAGGCACTAACAGAGATTGAACCAGTAGGAATTATCGGTAAACGCTCAAAATTAAAAATAATTATTCAAACAGGTAGAACACATCAAATTAGGATACATTTAAAAAGTATTGGTTATCCAATTTTAGGAGATGAGTTATATGGGGCTCAAATGCGTTCAAAAAGAGTTATGCTTCACTCAAAAAAGATAAAACTTTTTGATTATGAATTTGAATCAAAAGAGCCAAAAGAGTTTATAGATTTTTAAAGTTTCTCTTTTACAAACTCTATCGCCTTAATTATTGCCTTATCTATTTTAGAAGCATCTTTTCCTCCAGCTTGTGCAAAATCATCTCTTCCACCACCGCCACCTTTTAGAATTGGTGCGATGTTTTTAACCCACTCTCCAGCTTTAATAGAGGTATTTTTAACTCCACTTGCGATTAAAACTTTTTCACCTTTTGGCTGAAATAGCATAATAGCAATACTCTCATTTTGATTTTTAAGCTCATCTATAGTCTCTTTAATATCTCCAGCCTCAATTACATCAATTACAACTTTTATACCATTTATATCAATTGATTTTAACTCTTGTTTCTGCATAGAAGTTGCTTTTTTTAACTCTTGCTTTAACTCTTTAACATCTGCTTGAAGTTTTGAAATTCCCATTAGAGCATCTCTATTTTTTACAATAACTTCAATATTATTTAGTGTTCTTATTTTATCTTTTGCATATTTATATGCACTATCTCCGCATACGGCTTCAACTCTTCTAACTCCAGCACTAACACCTGATTCTTTTGTTATAAAAAAACTTCCAATTTCACTTGTAGAATTTAAATGAGTTCCTCCGCAAAGTTCTAAACTTACATCTCCAAACTCCACAACTCTTACAATATCACCATATTTTTCACCAAATAGTGCCATTGCACCTCTCTCTTTTGCTTTTGCAATTGGCATCTCTTCAATTTTACTTTTAATATTTTTAGACACTACATTATTTACAAAATTTTCTATTTTTTCTATTTCGTCACTACTTAAAGCTTTAGGATGAGAAAAATCAAATCTCAATCTATTTGATTCAACTAAACTTCCAGCTTGTGCGATGTGTTCACCTAAAATATCTTTAAGCCCAGAGTGTAAAATATGAGTAGCACTATGGTGTTTCTCTATTTCAAATCTTGAGTTATCAACTATAACTCTAACTTCATCCTCACTTTTTATGCTCTCACTAACTTTAATTTCAGACAAATTTAATCCAAAGAATTTTTTTGTATCAATAACTTCTGCTTTGCCTTCAATTTCCCCACTATCTCCAGTCTGTCCACCACTCTCTGCATATAGAGGAGTCTTATCAAACATTACCCAACCACTGTTATTTGCACTTAACTCTTTTACTTCATTAAAATCATTATCAAGTAGAACTAAAACTTTTGAAGTTGAGCTATTTTGAGAATATCCTATAAACTCATTGATTCCAAAGTTATCAATTAAACTTTTAAAATTCCCCTCTTTAACTTCGCTACCAGTTCCTTTCCAGTTAGCTTTAGCTCTATTTCTCTGCTCACTCATTAACTCTGTAAATTTATCTTTATTAACTTTTAAATTTTTATCTTTTAACATATCCTCTGTCAAATCAAGTGGAAAACCATAAGTATCATATAATTTAAACGCTACTTCACCACTAAAAATATCTTTTGTATTAACTAGCTCTGCATTAAAAAGTTCCATTCCACTCTCTATTGTGGAGAAAAACCTCTCCTCTTCCATTTTGATTTGAGATTTTATAGTCTCTTTTTTCTCTTCTAAGTAAGTGTAATGTCTCATAATATCAGCTAATCTATCAACTAATTTATATAAAAATGGTTTTTTCAACCCTAATAAATAGCCGTGTCTTACAGCTCTTCTTAAAATTCGTCTTAAGACATATCCTCGTCCCTCTCTATCAAAGTTTACACCTTGTGCAAGTAGAAAACTAACGGCTCTAATGTGGTCAGCTATTACTCTAAAACTAGCACCACTTTTATATGAATATTCTCTCTTTACTAACTCTTCTATCTCTCTAATTAAGGGCATAAAAAGCGAAGAATCATAATTGCTTAAAACTCCCTCTTTTATCGCTTGAACTCTCTCAAGCCCCATTCCTGTATCAATTGAAGGTTTTGGAAGTGGATTTAATTTTCCACTAGAATCTTTTTCATATTGCATAAATACTAAATTCCAAATCTCTAAAAATCTATCTCCATCTCCACCTAAGTAATCCTCTTTAGTATTGAAATGAACTTCACCTTGGTCATAAAATATTTCACTACAAGGCCCACAAGCCCCAGTTTCACCCATTTGCCAAAAATTATCTTTATCACCTAACTTTTTAATTCTATCACTACTTATATGTTTTTGCCATAATTGATATGCTTCATTGTCGCTATCGTGAACAGTAACCCAAAGTTTATCAATTGGAAGTTCTAAATTTTTTGTAATAAACTCCCAAGCAAACTCTATCGCTTGGGCTTTAAAATAATCTCCAAAACTAAAGTTTCCTAACATTTCAAATAGTGTGTGGTGTCTTGAAGTGTAACCCACATTTTCTAAATCATTATGTTTCCCACCAGCTCTAAGACATAATTGACAACTTGTAGCTTTTGGATTGGTTGGTGTTGGAACTTGTGCTGTAAATATATCTTTAAATTGTACCATTCCTGCATTTGTAAAAAGTAGACTAGCATCATCTGGAGTTAGTGGCATACTCTCGTAAATTTTATGTGTTTTACTCTTGAAGTAGTTTAAAAATTCTTCTCTAATATCCATAAATATCCTTTAATCTATCAATAGTTTTTTTATTATGATTTTAACATATAATTTAGTTTTTAAATACAAAAAATTTAGATAAAATAAAAAAAGTTAGAGTGTAAATTACTGCTGAAATTATTTGTGCTATATATTCATTTATATTAAAATATTCAATTGAAATAATGAGAGTTAAAAAATTTAAAATATAAGCAACAACAAAAACCCCAAAAAATTTAAAAATTTCATCTTTTACTTTAGCTTCACTTTTAAAAGTATATTTTCTATTTAAATAATAAGATAGCAAAACTCCTAAAATATAGCCTAAAGCGTTACTAACTTTTGCATCAAAATTTAAAAAGTACATTGTTCCAAATACAATTGAGTAGCCAAAAATTGTATTAATTACTCCAATGACATTAAATTTAATAAAGTGTATAAAACCTGTTGAAGTTAGCATCATTTTCCTAATGTTTTTAATGAAATAATAACAAAATTTAACTTTTTTTGGAAATTAAAAAATTATCACAAAAAAATCATTTTTTTTAGATAATATATTTTATTAAATTTTTAATATAAAGGATTTTGATGTCTAAATCCATAAATATTCTTATTGTTGGTGGTGGTTTAGCCGGATTATCTTCAGCAATTGCTTTAGCTAAAGATGGTTTTAGTGTAACTTTGATTGAAGCTAATTTTTACGATTCATTTCGTGTAGGAGAGCATTTAAGTCCTGATGCACTTAATATTTTAGAGGAGTTTGGTGTTTCAAAATCTCTCTATCAAAGCTCTCCTACTATTACTTCTATATGGGGTGATACTAAATTATATACATCTAATTATATCTTCTCAATTTATGGAAATGGAGTTGCTCTTTGGCGACCAAAATTTGATTTTGAATTAGCTCAAATAGCAAAACAAAATGGTGTAAAAATTGAGATAGGATGTAGATTACAAGAGTTAAGCTTTAGTGATAAAAATTGGAGTGCCTCTATTTTTGATAAAAAACAAAATAGACGCTATAAGATTAATGCTGATTTTATTATAGATGCTTCTGGTCGTTCTCGTGTAGTTTCAAAAAAATTAGGAATTTCTTCGCTAACATACGATAAATTAATTGGTCTTGGATATATACAAGATAGAAAAAATGAGTATCATAATCCCATAATCGAAGCTGTTGCAGAGGGGTGGTGGTATAGTGCTAATTTACCAAATAACAGAAACTTTACAATGCTTTTAACTGATTCTGATTTACTTCCACCTACTTTAGAGCGTAAAAAATTTTGGCTTAATTCACTACAAAATACAATAGAAATTAAAAAAAGATTTTCTCTAAATAGTCAAATAAAAATTAATGGATATCAAGCAAATACTACTCGAGTTTTACAATCTTGTGGAGAACAATGGTTAGCCATAGGTGATGCTGTTATGTCATTTGATCCTCTCTCTTCTGGTGGAATTGCTAAAGCTCTTCACTTTTCTCAAGAGATTTCAATGTGGGTTAAGAAATTTTTGAATAATAAGAAAGAGGCACAAGAGAGTTATAGAGAAAAGATAAGAAAAAATTTATTAAGTTATTTTGAGAGTCGTTCTAAATATTATCGAATTGAGAGTCGTTTTTCTAGTGAAATATTTTGGTATCGTCGCCATTTACCTCATATTATAGAACAGCCAATTAGACTTCCACCTAAAGTTAAATTACAACTTTCTCTAACATATAACGAGAAAAGTTTAAAACACTTTTTTAATGGTATAGCCCCTAAAATAGATACCAAACATTTTTTTAAAGTTACATCTAAACCAAAAGCCGTAATTGATCTTTTATCAGATTTACAAACGGGGCAATCTTATGGCTACCCAAACCAAGAGAAAATTGCAATATTGCAACTTTTAGTTAGGGAAGGTTGCCTCCAATTAGCCAATTGAAATTAATTTTTAAGGAGTTTTTAGTGAGCAGTGTTAGTTATGAAATTTATCCAAGTATAGGAATTGCCCGTGTAGGTGATAGTGTAGAGGTTGATAATGATTTTTTTATAGGACCAGAAGCACCTGGAGTAATTTCTGAAAAAATAGAAACTTATAGAGACAATAGAGGAAATGTTAAAAGACAAGCAGCTCGTTTTAGAGTATATCAATTTACTAAAGATGATAATGGAAATATTACTAAAGTAAAAGAGATGACTTCTGCAAATTCAACAATTAAGTGGAAAGCTCATTTAGCTAATCGTAAAGCAGCGTATCGTTTTTTTGACCCTGAATTAGATGAAAATGGTAAATGGATAATGCGTAATCCAAATGTAGAAGATAGAAAATCTTTAATAATTGATGCAGGAGAACAAACTTCTCCAACTACTCAAGGAGAGCGAAAAGCATTAAGTGGTAAATTTATGGGTGAAGAGGTTTACTTAGGTGATTTATTAACAGATAAAGATGGTCGTCTGTTAGTTTTAGGAGGTAGAGGAATTACTAAATCGCCAACTGGAAAAAAAATATATGATTGGGCGAATAATGATGAGTGGTATGATGATATTTCTGATGGTCCAATTAGTGCGACTATTGAGATAGAGGGACAAGAAAAACCAATAAATATTAAACCTGCGTGGGTTATTGTGAGTGTACCATCTTTTGCTCCAGGAATTGAAAATATTGTTAGTTTATATGATCAAGCTTTGCAAGTTGCTAGTTTAATGGATAGTAGTTGGACTCCATCTGAAAAACCATCTTTTGCTAAAGATATTTATCCTATTTTAGAGAGAACAGCTAATCTTCAATGGGTTAGCCCAGCAGCTATGGGTGGTCACGGTTCTGGAAAAAGTAATATTTTAGACCCAAGAGCAGTAATGAGATTAGCTAGTAATAGTAATGATGATAAAATTAAAAGTATGCGTACTCACATATTTAGTAGATTAACTCCACCTAATCTTAAATGTAAAGTGCGTGATATGGGTGGAATGCCTCTTCTTAAAGCAGGTCTTAATCCAGAAAATCCACTTACTGCTATTCGTATGTCTTTGACACCTATACAATATGAGATTATGAGAAAGTGGTCAGAGGGAGAATTTATCTCTGATTGGCAAAAAGAGAATACTGCACCATCTTTTGATGAGATACCTGTTGCTGAACAACCAAATGCACTTAATAAAGCAGCACTTGAAGCCTGTGTAGGTGGTCCATTTCACCCAGGTATTGAGTGTAGTTATGCCATTGCATTACCTGAAACTTATAGTGAGCCATTTCGCATCTGTGAAGGAACTATTGCTGGGGGACTAACAGAGATAATGGCTCTTCCGTGGCATACTGATTTTAAGAATTGTGATGATACTTGGTGGCCATCACAGCGTCCAACACTTGTTACTACAGATGGAGAAGAGTATCACTATTGGTCTCCTGAATTTCCTACTAAAGTTGAGGGGTTTGAGAATATGATTGACAAATGGGGTGAGCTTGGATTTATTTTGAAAAAGGGAGAAAAATTTTTAGAGTTTCCAAAAGAGAAATAGTAGAATCATCTACTTTTCTTCTCTAACCCACAAATTTCATCTATAATATAAAGAGGTCGATTTTTAACCTCTTCATAAACTCGCCCTAAATACTCCCCTATAACTCCAATTGCAAACATATTAACTCCACCAAAAAATAAAATTGTTACCATAATTGAGGGATAACCTGCTAAGTCTGCACCAAAATAGAGAGTTTTAAAGATAATAATCAGAGCGTATAAAAATGAGAAAAACATCACTCCAAAACCAGAGTATAGAAATATTCTAAGTGGAAACATACTAAATGAAGTTATACCATCTATTGCAAAATTCCAAAGTCCCCAAAAGTTAAATTTTGTCTCTCCAGCATCTCTTTTTTTTCGCTCAAATAGAATCTCTTTAGATTTAAATCCAACCCAACTAAAGATACCTTTCATAAATCTAGTTTTCTCTTTTAGTTTTCGTAATTCTAAAACAACTCTTCTATCAAGCAGTCTAAAATCTCCAACATTTTCAGGGATATTAATATGAGCCATTTTACCCATCACTTTATAAAATATAGAAGCACTAAAAAGTTTCATAAAACTCTCACCCTCTCTCACTTTTCTTTTTGCATAAACAACATCATAGCCCTCTCTCCAGTATTTTATCATCTCTTCGATAAGCTCTGGTGGGTCTTGTAAATCTGTATCAATTGGAATTACCACATCAGAATCTGCATAATCAATCCCAGCAGTAAGTGCAATCTCTTTTCCAAAATTTCGTGAAAAGCTTATAATTTTAATTCGCTCATCAGATTTATTTAAATTAGTAATAAGCTCTAATGTAGAATCTCTACTTCCATCATCTATAAATATAATTTCCCAATTTTTAGTACATTTATCTAAAATCGGTTTTATAGTGTTATAAAAGTTATTAATATTTTCTTCTTCATTATATGCAGGTGCAATAATTGACAGTGAAAACTCTTTCAATTTTTCTCCTTTATATATTTCTTAGCTTCATCTAAAGTAGTTTTTAAAAAGTACAAATTATTATTTATATCCTCTAAAATCTCCTCTTGTTCAATATCCTCTTCTGTTTTAATCTCTTGTGTTACTTCATCTAAAGTTAAGTTTTTTTCTTTATGCTCCATTTTTTTCTCTATCTCTTTTGAAAATTTCTTCTCTTGTCCCCAAGTTAAATTAAGTCGCTCAATATTCCTATATCTACTTAAATTATTCTCTGAAACATATTGAGCGATTATACTTGCAACTATCTTTGCTTCACTTCCCCACCAGTGAATATGAGCTGATTTTTCTGCCCTATCTCCTGTGGGATGAATATCTAATATCCCCTGAACTTGATTTAATCCCCTCTCTTTTAACTCACTCTCTATTACTGATTTTAACTCTAATTTTATTTTTCTTATCTCTTCTAGAGTCCTAAAATTTAATTTATCAGCTCCAATAACTGCTTTATCATTATGAAATGTAATAATCCACTCTTTAAGTACACTTTTTTTATTTTGATGAAAAAATTCTCTATCAATATTAACACCAATAGAGTAATCTCGTCCGTGACTATCGTGTCGCATAAAACTTCTTGATTTTTCAGAAATCGGTGGCATTTTATTTTTTCCTTACTATTACTTACTTCTCTTTTCTAATTCACTCTCTAAATCTTCAATATTCTCATCTCGCTCTTTTAAGGCTTCATTTAAATTTTCAATTACTCCTGCGGATTCTTTTAAGGCTAAACTTAACTCTTTTAACTGTTGAAATGATTTTTTTAAATCATCTTCTCGTTTTTGTCTATATTTCATCTCTTTTTGATAATTATCATAATTAGTCTTATTAGCTGAATTTAATCTATCATAATCGTGATATTTAGTCCAATCAATCTGATTTGCTACTGAAATATCTAATTTCAGTAAATCCTCTGCAAACTCTATTGTTTTAAGTGTAAAATGAAATTTGAGTGTCTGCCTCGCTTCATCAAAATTCATACCATCTCGTAAGAGTTTCATAAACTCTTTTTTACACTCTTGTTGTCTATCTTTAGCTTCAGTTAATTCTAATTTTGTCTTTTCAAGCTCAACTCTTTTTTGCTCAATACTCTGATTTAACTCTTCTTCTTTAATATCAATTTGTCTCTTTATAAATTCATCTATCTGTCTATTTCTATTTGAAGTTAAATCTCTTAAATTTAAATTTTCATAATTTGCGTGTAACTCTTTTTCATTATTTGCAATAGATTCTATTACATCTCTCACAGTTGAGCTAACTTTAGATTTAAAATTTTTCTCCTCTTTTATTAACTCTCTCGCTTTTAATTCAATCTCATTTTTAGGCAAAGCCTTATTTTTAATAATATTAAAATGCTCTTTAGTTATAAAATATTTAATTGGGTCTACTTGAAAATCATCTGTAATTCTATTTTGAGTTAATTTATAAAATCTTCTAATTGTACTATTTTCAAATAGTGCTTTTAAATCTTCATATACTGGAAAATTAACTCTTCCGAAATCTTTTTGAACTTCATCAATATTCTCTATTTTACAAGTTGTAAAAGTTTTTTTAATAGATTCTTTTGAGTGTCTATCTATTTTTCTGAAAAAAAGTTTACCATCTATTTGCCACAAACCACTTACGCTACTATAAACAGTTATATATGTATTTTCTTGTGTAAGATTAACAATAAAAGCTTTAAACAAAGAGTAGCTATTTTGGTTTTGAAGTGCTTTAATAACTTCATTTACATTCTCTTCTTCTTCAAGAGTATAAGTAACTTTTTGATAAATATTTTCAAGTGGTTTTTTGGATAAAGATTGATTCATATTTTTTAAAAAACTAGGATATTTATCTAAAAAAAACTCTCTATTATTTTCTGCATAATTTAAAAGTATCTCAAATTGTTCTGAAATATTTTTATCAATTAATTTATTTTCTGTCTCATTTTTAAGTTTATCAATATTTGAAGTATATTTTGAAAAACACTCAAGTGGAGTTGTGATAACTCTTAATTCTATATTCTCTTTTAACTCTTTTTCAATTCTACCCTCTTCTCGCTCTATTACTGTATATTCTTGATTGTTATCTATTATTATTTTCATAAACTACTACTCTATAAATTTTAAAACTTCTTTTAAAATTTGCTCTGTTGATTTATTTTCTACAATGATAGTTTTATCAGCAACACTTTTATATAAATCTATTCGTGAATCATAAAGCTCTTTTGCTTGTTTGGGAGTTTTAAAAAGTGGTCTTTTTTTGAGTTTCTTTTTAGCATTTGTAGCATTTACAATTTTATCTAAAATAGCTTCAAAACTAGAGTGTAAATATACTATTTTTCCAATATTTTTTAAATTATCAACTTTATAAAATCCTCCTCCAACTGAAATAATTGTATTATCTACATTTTCACTTAACCAATTTGCAGATTTTTGTTCTAAATTTCTAAAATATCCCTCTCCATCTTCTGCAAAAATATTTTTAATTTTTCTATTTTCTAAACTCTCTATTAAATCATCTGTATCAATTGCAAACATTCCAGTCTCTTTGACAATAGCTCTAGCTAAACTACCTTTTCCAACCCCCATAAAACCTATTAAAATTATATTTGATTTCATTTTTACCTCAAATTTTTTAACTATATTATAACATAAAGTTACTTTTAAATTTTTCGTTATTTTATATAAGTGTTTAATAAATTTTACTATATTAAAAAAATTAAGCTAAAATAATCAAACAAAATTTTTAGTAAATATTTTAAATATTAATTTTTATTTAATCTCTTAATAACAACTTTTAACTCTTTCATAAATTTTTCTGGACTTCTAAAACCACCTATTTTACTTTTTACATTCATATCAGAATCTAAAAAAAATATTGTAGGAGTATATTTAACTTGAAGCTCTTCTCGTGGATACTCACCTATCTCTTTATCCATTAAAACTGGAATAAATGATTTATTTATAAGTTGGTCGATAATCTCATCTTGAAAACTACTTTCTCCCATCTTTTTAGACCACTTACATCCTATTCTCATAAAAACAGCCATAACATATTTATGTTTTTCCTCTGCTTCTTCTAATGCGTCATCTAGTGAATCTTCCCACTCTATATCTTCAGATGCTCCAAAAAAATCATATTTAATTTCCCTAAAATATGGAATTAAATAATCAACTATATCGTTATAACCTTGCTCTTGTGCAATAGTTAATGCACTATCTAATATAGAATTTCTAATAAATACATCAGCTCCACTTTCAACTAATAACTCAACAACGTCAAAATAACCATAGTATGCTGCTAACATTAGAGGCGTAGTTTCTTCATCAATTTGAATTAAATCATATTTTTTATTTAAATCAGCCCCACTTTCAATTGCTAATTGTGTGGCACTAATATCCCCACCTTTAATGGCACTTATTAAATTTGAAGCTAATAGAGTAGATGGTACTAAAAAGCTAACTATTAAAATTTTAATTAATAATTTTTTATTTAAAACTCTCATTACAAGACACTCCCCTTTTTATTTTACATATATATAACAATATCAATATCAATATTAATTATGAATAAAAATTTTTAGTATAATAATATAATAAATTAAGGGAGTTAAATGAAAATAGTTTTAGCCACTTCAAATAGAGGTAAAATAGGAGAAATTCAAAAATTTTTAAGTGAATATAAAATCACACCTTTTAGTGATTTAATTGAACCATTTGAGATAGTCGAAAATGGTAAAAGTTTTAAAGAAAATGCAATTATAAAAGCTAAGACAATTTATGAAAAATTAAAGGATAAAAATATTGTAGTTATGAGTGATGATAGTGGAATATCAATTGAAGCTTTAAATTATGAACCTAATATATTTAGTGCTAGATATGCAGGAGTTAAAGCGAATGAAAAAGATAATTTAAATAAAGTTATCGTAGAGTTAAATAAAAGAGGAGTAAACGAGTCAAAAGCTTTCTATACAGCGTCAATTGCTATTGCAACAAAATATGGGATATTTACAACTCACGGCTGGATGCACGGAAAAGTTATAAATGAACCAAAAGGTGAAAATGGATTTGGATATGATCCAATATTTATTCCAAATAAATTTGATAAAACTTTAGGTGAATTAAGTGAAGAGGTAAAAGTTAAAATTTCACACAGAAGTCAAGCTATAGAAAATATAAATTTTATTTTAAAGAGTTTAAATTAGCTATTTAAAATTTCAATTGCACTCTTTTCTATATCATATAATTTATATCTCACATCTTTAAAAGTTATAGATTGATTTGGTTGGATTAATTTATAAACTTCCTCTAAAACTCTAGCTGATTCTTGTGCTCTTTTAAAATTTGCAATAATTAAGTTATTAAAATCATCTCTTTTTAATTCACTTGTAGTATTCTCTTTTAGACAATCGTTTATAGAATCTCTGGATTTTATGATTTCTGTGTAGTTTTTAACTCTTATTAAGTGTCGAATCTCTTTTAATTCATAACCTATCTTTTTATTATTAAAGATGTATCTAAAAATATCTTCAATAACTCTAATCCCCTCTTTTAACCTATTTAAATTTGCATCAATTACTCTATAAAGAGAAGAGTTAATCTCCTCTTTATTAATCATCACTTCCTAAAATTCCTAAAATTTGAAGTAGAGATATAAATAGATTTAAAAAATCTAAATACAAGGCAACTGCCCCCTCTATTGGAGTTTCATAATTTCCATTGATAATATTTTGAGTATCATAAAGAATAAATGCACTAAATAACATTGCTCCAACACTTGAAATTATAATTTGTAAAATTGGACTTCCAAGAAAAATATTAATAACTGAACCAATTATAACGATAATCAGTGCAATAAAAAGTCCTTTTCCCATCTCCATATAACTAGTTCTTGTACTCATAGCATAAATAGAAAGACCACCAAAAATTACAGTAGTTAGCATAAAAGCATTTGCTACAATTCCAGCACCACTGGGCATAGCTAAAATATTAGTAAGTAGTGGAACTATTGTTAAACCACTTATAAAAGTGAAAGCAAATAGCATAAATAGAGCAACTGGTGGATTTCTTTTTGTTTTATATATTCCAAATAGAAGTGCAAGTTCTAAAATAACTAATCCCCAAAACCAACTTTGGATTGTTGATGCTATATCTAATCCAATATAAGCACCAATAGTTCCTGAAAGAAGCGAACCTGCAAATAGTTGATATGTTTGCTTTAAAAATGCACTTGTTTCACTTTGACTTCTTGACACTTGTTGTGTATCTATATGTGTTTGACGCATTGACGCGTTAGTAGTAGAATTGCCACTTTTCGTATTTTTGTTAAATTGGTCTACAAAACTCATTTTTATAAATCTCCTTTGTTTAATTTAGAATTCAAATTATACAAAAAAAATATTTTTTGATTCTTAATTTATTTTTTTTAATATAAAAAATATGGAAAAAATTTATTAAAGCAAAATATAAATTTAAATATTATCGTAAGTTCAACAGCTTTAAGTATCGAGGAAATTCAAAGTTTAATCTAACAACTTCTTAATCTCTTTTACTTCCTCTTGTAAATCTCTTAATATCATACCAAAACCTATAAAATCACTCTCATTAAATTGAGAAGTTTCTGGATTTAAATACATTATCACACCTGATATTAATCCTAATTTATAATCTATAACACTTAATTTATCACTTGCATTATTTATATTTTCGTTACTCATTTTTTTATCCTTTAATTTAATTTTTTACAAAACAATTTCTAAATTTTTGAAATATCTTTGTCTTTTTCCGTTAAAATAACCGACTCTCAAATTTGAGTT
>JADGEE010000003.1 GCA_016744535.1 Campylobacteraceae bacterium | reverse complement strand
GACCCTACTAATTGGATAGAGACTAATGAAGCTTTAGTTTCTCCAATAGGTCGTTCAACATCACAAATAGTAGGTGCTTTTATTTATCTTTTTGGAGGAAAGATTGGTACTTCATATACAGATAAAATATATAAAGCACCAGTAAGTGACCCTACTAATTGGAGCGATACTAATATTACTTTACCTTTTCCTTTAGTTTTCTCAACATCACAAAAAATAGGAAATGATGTTTATCTTTTTGGGGGACATAGTAATAGTGCTACAGATGTAATCTACAAAATCCCATTTGCACCTATGCCATAAAAGAGATATATTTTTTTCTTTTTTATTTTCTATTTTTTCTTCTCAACTTTCAACCCTATTTCTCCCTTTTCTTTTCGCTAAATATAGTAAATTATCAACTTCACTTATAAATTCATCAAGTGATTGATGTGTCTTAAATTCAGCTACTCCAAAACTACAAGTTAAATTATCAATTTTACTAAATTTATATTTTTCTACCATTTCTCTTAAATGTTTGGCTACTTTTAGAGATGTCTCTAATTTTAAATTGACTAAAATCATAAACTCTTCTCCACCCCATCTAACAAAAACATCATCTTTACGAATATGAATTAAAATAAGTTTAGTTAATTCTTTTAATACACTATCACCAACTTGATGACCATAATTATCATTTATTTTTTTAAAAAAATCTATATCAAACATAATTAAAGAGAGTGCTTTATTAGAGTGTTTAGCCTCTTCACTTCTAGTTACTAAAATAGTATTAAACATATTTCTATTATAAATTCCAGTTAGTGAATCTGTTATTGCTTGAGTCTTTAATATTTTATTTAAACTCTCTAACTCTTCTGTTCTATTTTTAACTTTATGTTCTAGTGATTGATTGAACTCTATCATATGTTTTTCATATCTCTGATGAGATTTCATAAATAAAATTAAAAGTAAATATCCTATAAAAGAAATTGCAATTATTATAATTAAAACAATATATCTTCTCTCTTGTATAATATCTATCTCTTTATAATACGAATCCAATGGAAGAGAAACTCTAATTCCTCCTCTAATATCATTTAACTTATAACCTTGTTCTCTATGGCAATTTAAACAGCTCTCTTTAACTTTAAGTTTACCCATAAAATCAAAACCTTCATTGAAATTATAAAAATATTTTTCATCTCTATTTTGTTCAAAATATTTTAGAGCTTTTGTCTCAAATTTATCAGCAATATTTTCTGGATTTAAAGGTTTTAAACTTGTAATTTTAAAATAATAACTATTTTTTCTATTAGAAATTTCAGAAATTTGTCTTGTCATCCAAGCAGGATTTATTTTTATTAAAGTTTTATTATGTTCATCAAACATAATATTATTTTTTAAATATGGATTTGGTTTAATTCCAACTTGTTCTTTTACATAAACTCCACCAAATGAAGCATTCCAAGTTCTAGTTACAACAATATTATCAAATAGAGTTTTAGCTTCTCTAATTACCATATTTTTTGAAGTCTCTAATAATTTTTCTGAATTTATATATATAAAAAGAAATATAAAAATAGTAAAAATTGTATTTAAAACTATAAGTAAAATAAAATAGAAATTTTTATTTTTTAACTCTTTGATGATTCATCCTTTCTATTTTTTATAACTCTACTCATTAAATTATATATTCTCTTAAAGAAACTTTCCTCTTTTTCAAATGGAATAGGACGGGATAGTTTCATAGCACTTAAACCTATTCTAATTGTTAAAATTCCATTTGTCAGCCCTTGTGAAAGTGCATAAGAGATTTTTGAAAAAATAGAGTTAGTAACACTATCACTAATAGCTTCACTAACTCCTGCAAAAATTAAATTTTCAATAACTTTTTTAAATAAAATTAAATTAGATATAAAGCTTGGTTTAAATCCATAAATTTTTGCAATTTCAATTGATAACCTATAGTTTTGCCAAAATAGAATTAAAATATCAACTATTGCAATAGGACTAATTGCACTTAATAGTGCTGAATTTTTTGAGTATTTTAAAATAGCTTTTTCAGCTTTTTCATCTAAAGGTTTCATCAAATACTCATTTAAAATTTTAATAACTTCATCGTAAAATAGTGAATCATTTAATCTTTTTTTTAACTCTGAAATCCCATCTTTTATCTCTTTATCACTACTTTTATCATACTCTTCTATCATATCCGTTAAATATTTAATAGATTCTTTTGATGGATTGTTTAAAAGTTTTTTTCCTCTTGATTGTAAATTATCAACTCTCTTTAAACTCTTAAATCCTCTTCTTTGGTTGTATATAAATATAAACATTAAAATAGATAAAATTATCATTAAAGATAGGTAAGTCACTCCAAAAACTTCATTAAATGCAAAAATATCTCTGAATTTCAGATAAGCTTCATAAATAAATCCCATTAAAAAAATTGTAAATATTAAAGTTATAAATGTAAAAAAGCTATAAAATTTTATATTTGTATCTCTAATCAACTCCTCTTTAACGATAATCTCATTTTCCATCTCTTTTACAATATTATTAAACTCTCTAGTTCCCTCTTTTGCTATTATTTTTGGTTTTATTTTTTTACTCTCTTTTGCGTTATTATCCTCTTTTACATTAAATCGTATAGGCTTAATTTTTTGCATATATTCTCCAAACACTACTTTTTTAACTCTCTAATAATAACATAAATTAAAGCTAGTTAAGCTATAATTAAAACTAAAAAAAAGGTTTTTAATGGTAGCTGGAATTATAGGTTTAGGCTTAATGGGTGGTTCGCTTGGACTTGCATTAAAAGAGATTAAATATTTTGATAAAATTCTAGGACACGACCATAATATAGGACATCAAAAAGAGGCAATAGAGTTAAATTTAGTAGATGAGATAGTAGATTTTAAGGAATTAAAAAAAGTTGATGTTCTATTCTTAGCAGTTCCTGTTGATGGAATTATAAAAATTTTAGAAAATTTAAAAGATATAAAAAATGATATGACAATAATAGATTTAGGAAGTACTAAAGAAAAAATTGTAAATAGTTGTCCAAAAGAGATTAAAAAAAATTTAATTCCAGCACACCCTATGACAGGAACTGAAAAATTTGGTCCAAGTGCTTCAGTTGAGGGACTATATATAGATAAAATTGTAGTTTTATGTGACTTAGAGAGTGTCGGAGATAGACAGAAAAATTTATCAATTGATTTATTTGAAAAAATTGGAATGAAAATAATCAAAATGGATTCACACTCTCACGACATTCACGCAGCTTTTATTAGCCATTTACCTCACGCTATAAGCTATGCTTTAGCAAATACGGTTCTTTCACAAGAAGACTCCAAGAGTATTTTAGCATTAGCTGCTGGTGGATTTAGAGATATGAGTAGGATTGCAAAGAGTAATCCTGATATGTGGACAGATATTTTTAAACAAAATAAAGAATTTTTACTTCAATCAATTGAACTTTTTGAGAAAGAACTTTCAAAAATAAAAAATGTTATTCAAGAAGAGGAGTGGGATAAAGTTCATAAATCTATGGAAGAGGCTGGAAAACTTCATAAAATATTATAATATTTTTTTATAATTTTTAGTATAATATATTTGAAAAATAATATAAAAGGAGGTTACATTAAAATGACTTTAAAAAAACAGTTGATAATAATCCTATTTTTAGTGGGTTTAATTCCATTTGCAGTAATGGGGATTACTTCTTACATCTCCTCAAGTAACTCATTAGAGAGTGAAATTAAAGATAAAATAGAGACAATTAGAGATTTAAAAAAAGAGACTTTACAAAATTATTCTATCTCAATAGATAATAATTTAAAAGCATTTACAAAGAGAAAAATATTACTAGATATGATAGATGAACTTGTGGAGCATCATAAATATTATGGTGTAAAAGAGGATGGTAAATATAATATTACAGATAAAGAAAATGTTAAAAACACTTATTTAGAATATAACAAATATTACAAAGATGTAATAGATAATACAGATGGGGTGAAAAATATTTATATGTTATGTAAACCACATGGACATATCATGTACTCTTTTGAAAAATATTCTGATTTAGGGGAAAATGTTAGTACAGGAGATTTACGAAATAGTGCTTTGGGTGAAGTTTGGAGAAAAGTTATTCAAACAGGAAGTAGTGTTTTTGTAGATATGAAAATGTATGAACCATTAGGAGCACCAGTAATGTTTTATGGTTCTCCAATCAAAGATAAAAATCAGATAAAAGGTGTAGTTGTTATAATGTTAGATTCTAGTAAAATTAACTCTATTGCAACAACAAAACAAGGACTGGGAGAAACTGGTGAAATAATTATTTTTGGTGAAGATGGTTTAATGCGTTCAGACAGTAGAAGAAGTAGTACTCATACGATACAAAACTCTTTTGAACATCCAGAAAATGCTATTAAAACTAATTTAGCAAGAAGTATATTTTCTGGTGAAATTGCAACTAAAAAAGCTTATACATATCTTGGAAATTACGGTTATGTGAGTTATACAACAATAGATTTTTTTGGAGAACAATGGGCTTTAATTTTAGAAATTGATGTAGATGAGATGTTAGAACCACTCTACAAACTTAGAAATACAGCAATTATTATGGGTATAGTATTTTTAATAATAATTATTTCAGTTGCATTTTTATTTGCAAATTTTATATCAAAACCAATTATCAATGCAGTTCAAGTTATATCAGATGGAAATACTCAAATTGTTTCAGCTTCAACTGAAATTTCATCTTCAGCAACTTCATTAGCAGAGGGTGCAACTGAACAAGCTAGTAGTGTTGAGGAGGTTAGTGCCACAGTTGAGCAATCAACAGCAATTAATAATCAAAATGCACAAAATTCAAAAGAAGCAGATACTTTATCAAAAGATGCAAGTGAATCTGCAAGTAGAGGAAATGAAAAAATAGAAGCATTAATGAAAAAGATGAGTGGAATTAGTGAATCTTCAGATAAAATTGCAAAAATTATTAAAACAATTGATGAAATTGCATTTCAAACAAATTTACTTGCATTAAATGCAGCTGTTGAAGCTGCTAGGGCAGGTGAACACGGATTAGGATTTGCAGTAGTTGCAGAAGAGGTTAAAAGCTTAGCAAGTCGTTCAGCAAATGCAGCAAAAGAGACAGCGAATATTATTGAAGATTCAATTGAACAAGTAAAATCTGGAAATGAGATGGCAACCCAGACAAATGAGGTTTTTAAAGAGATAGTTAATAAAATTAAAAAAACATCTCATTTAATTGGTGAAATTTCAATTTCAGCAAACGAACAATCTGAAGGAATGAACCAAATTGCCTCATCAATGGGTCAAATTGATGAGGTCACTCAACAAAATGCAGCAGTAAGTGAAGAGGCCGCTGCAGCTGCAGAGCAGTTAAATGCACAAGCAATTTCTATGATGGATAGTGTTATCGAAGTTGGTAAAATTGTGGGGCTTGATTTGGAAAATACTACACCTAGTAATATTTCTAATAGAAAGGCACTTACTCATAAAGAGTTTTAAGGAAAATTATGAGAACTGAAGAAGATAATGGTTTAAAAATGAGTCTATTTGGAGTTTTATCTGGAGCTATTGTATCAATATTAATAATATTAGTTTTAAGTTTGATTATTTTAAATCAAAAAGGTAAGAGCAAAAAAGGGTTTAGTAATCAAAATATGGGAGCAGTTAGTGAGTTTATGAAAAAAGCGAGACAGCAGTGAGTAAATCTGAAATTGCAACAATTGGTGGTGGGTGCTTTTGGTGCATAGAGACAATTTTTAGAGAAGTTAAGGGAGTAGAGAGTGTATATTCAGGTTACTCTGGTGGAAAAACTCCAAATCCAACATATAGAGAAATTTGCACAGGATTAAGTGAACACGCTGAAGTAATTCAAATTAACTTTAATTCTGAAATTATCTCTTTTAGTAGAATTCTTGATATATTTTGGAGTATCCACGATCCAACTACTTTAAATAGACAAGGTGCTGATGTTGGTACTCAATACCGTTCAGTAATTTTTTATCACAATGAAAAACAGAAAGATATTGCACTAAAAAGTAAAAATAATTTAGAATCAAAAAAAATTTATAGTGATAAAATTATTACTGAAATATCTCCACTTAAAGAGTTTTTTAAAGCTGAAGAGTATCATCAGAACTATTTTAATTTAAATCCAAATGAGGGTTATTGTCAAATGGTGATTAAACCTAAAATTGAAAAATTCAAGAGTGAATTTTGAAAAAATTAATTTTATTAATATTTTTCTCTTTAAATTTATTTGGAGATGAAGTAGATAGAGCGATAGATTTATTTAAAGAAAAAGAGTACGAAGGTGCAAAAAAAATTCTTTTAAATGAAGCTAGAAAATTAGATTCAAAAGCAAATTATATATTAGGATATATGTTTTATTATGGAGAAGGTGAATTTATATCTCCAAAAGTTGGAATTGAGTTTTTTGAATTTGCAAATAAAATAAGTTATAAAAAAGGTGTTATAGATATTGAGTGTAATTGGAAAATAGTTATGACTGAACCTACGAGATGTAGAAATTTTATAGAGAGAAAAGTATTAAAAAAATATTAATTTAATCTACCTATCTCTTAAGTTGATTTACAGTTTGAAGCATCTCATCACTTGTTTTGATTGCTTTAGAACCAGCCTCATAAGCACGCTGTCCCATAATTAAATCCGTCATCTCTTCAACAAGTTGGACATTACTCATCTCAATAAAATTTTGTCTAAGTTCACCTAATCCATCAAGCCCAGGTTGACCAATGATAGGATTTCCACTAGCTTGAGTTTCAACATATAAGTTATTTCCAAGTGAGTGAAGTCCTGCTGGATTTACAAAGTTTGTAGTCTCTATATTTCCAATTTGATTAGCAACTGCTTGTCCTTGTTGGATTACTGAAACTGTTCCATCTGGAGAAATCGCAATTTCAGTTGTATCTTCAGGAACTGTAATTTGAGGAATTAGTCTATAGCCATCTGAATTTACAACATCTCCATTATTATCAAGTTTAAAAGCTCCATCTCTACTATAAGATATAGTACCATCTGGTAACTCTATTTGAAAAAAGCCTTTACCTGTAATTGCTATATCAAGAGAGTTGCTAGTCTCTTTTAAAGCTCCTTCTGTAAATACTTTTTTAACTGCTGTTGTTCGAACTCCAAGCCCAACTTCAATTCCTGTTGGTGAAATTGTTGTAGCACTTGTAGGAGTTCCAGCATATTCCATAACTTGACTCATAAGAGTGGCAAACTCTGCTCTTTGTTTTTTATAGCCAATTGTATTTACATTTGAGATATTATTTGAAATTGTATCTATATTTAATTGTTGGGCTTTCATACCCGTTGATGCTGAATATAATGCTCTAATCATCGCTTATCCTTTAACTTTTACTTTTAGCAAGTTTATTAATAGCATCACTGTTAAGGTCATCCATATGCGTTTTCATAACTTTTTGTTGCATCTCTACAAGTCTTTGTGTTTCGATTAGAGATGTCATTTCTAAAACAGGATTTATATTACTTTTTTCCACATAACCTTGAAGTAATCCACCACTATTTTCTACCATTTGCAAATCACTCATTCTATCTAGTCTATAAGAGTTATTTCCCTCTTTTTCTAAAGAGTTTATATTTTCAACTTTTCCTAAATAAAATCTATACATTGGAACGGTATTGCCATTTGTATCAACAGAGTGTAAAACCCCATCTTTATCAGCAGTGATTGTAGTGTTAGAAGGTACTTCAATAAAACTATCTTCAGCTTTAGCACCATTTGCATATTCATTTGATAATATAGGAAAACCATCTTTAGTTACAACTCTACCCTCATCATCAATATTAAAACTTCCATCTTTTGTAAGTTTAACTCCACTAGGTGTTAAAACTAAAAAGAACAAATTCTCTTTATTTAAGGCAAAATCTAACGAGTTATCAGTTTTAGCAAAACCTCCTAACTGAAAATCTGTAAAACCTTCTGTAATGTGCGGAGTCTTTGTTATTGACCTATTTAAAAATTTAGAACCATCTTTTGTATGATTATCGATTGGTAAATCATCACGAGCCTCTTTTAACATTCTAACAAAATCACCAACTATTACATCATCTCGTTTAAAAGCGTTGGTATTCATATTGGCTAAATTATTTGAAATTACATTTAACCTATTAAATTGTGCAACCATACCCCCAGCTGCATCATAAAACCCTGTTTGCATCTATTTCCTTTATAGGAATTTATTAAAACAGTATAAAGCAATAAATGTTCCATTAAAAAAAAGTGCGTAGTTATGGCTAGTTAGAGAGAAAAATTTAAATTTTATCCCTTAGTAGTATGAGTCCAAACACCATCAAAATCAGTTGGAGGCTCACTTATATAATGCTCACATCTAAAGATATAAGTATCATAAATTTTCTTATTAGCTTTATCTTCCCAAGTATTAATATTACTAAAAATCTCTAAAGCTTCTTTAAAGTTTGAATTTCTATATAAGTGAACTGCTTTATTGAATTTATCTAACTCTTCTTTAAGTCTTCCCTCCGCATATCCAAATCCATAAACTTCAAAAATTTCAACAGGTTCAGATTTACCTTTTACTTTAACTAAATCTAAATCTCTAATAATATACTCTTTTTTAAGTAGAACTTTCATATATTCTGAAATTATTATCCTAGCTCCATAACCTTTACAAAGAGATTCAAGCCTAGCTCCTAAATTAATAGCATCTCCAATAACTGTATAATCAGAACGCCCTTTTGAACCCATCTCTCCAACAACAACTGGACCAGTATTGAGACCAATTCCAATATCAATAAATGGTTTATTTTTAGCACTTAAGCTTTTATTTAAAGGTATTAATCCTTCAATTTGTCTAATAGCAGCTGATAGGGCTTTATCTGGATGATTTTTAACATCATTTGGAGCATTCCAATAAGCCATAATAGCATCACCTATAAATTTATCAATAGTTCCCTCTTCATCTATAATAATTTCTGTCATAGGATCCATATATTCATTTAAAAAATTAATTAAATTCTTAGCTCCCTCACCTGGTGTTTTAGCTCCTTCTTTCATAGCTTCAGAGATATTTGTAAATCCTCTAACATCAGAGAAAAAGACTGTAACATCTCGTTCATTGCCTTCAAATACATCTGTATTACCTTGTTTAATTAAGTCTTCCATAACAGCAGGTGAGACTTTAGATGCAAATTTACCTTTAATCATCTCTTTCTGTTTTGATTCTAAAAAGTAACTAATAATATTAGATATAAAAATTACAGATATTGCTGTTAAAATAGGAAAAATAATATTTATAATATAACCCTCTTCTACAAATAGATAGTAGTTAGCCCCTACAATTCCTATAACGGAAATTGAAGCTATAATAAACATCCAAACAGGTGAAGCAATTGAAAGTAGAATTGCAAGAATTATACCAATTCCTATAATAGAGAACATATCTACCTCTTCTGCCCAATTAGGTCGTGATATAAAATCTCCATTTAATATATTATCAATTGCAGTTGCGTGAACTTCAACACCTGGATAAACACTATCAAATGGAGTAGTTCTTAAATCCAAAAGACCTTGTGCTGATGTTCCAATTAATACGAATTTCCCCTCAACATCTTTAGGCTCAAAATTTTTATTATAAATATCACTCATAGATAGATATTTATAACTTTTTCCAGGTCCTTTATAATTAATTAAAAGTCTTGAGTATCTATCAACTGGAATAATTTTTTCACCCATCTCTATACTCTCAACTCCAATTTCATTATGATTAATAATAACTTTAGATTCATCTAATAAAATTCTAACCATTTCAAATGATAATGCAGGATAGATATCATCATTAAATTTCATAAGTAGAGGAACACTTCTAACAACACCATCTCCGTCAGGTTGAGCATTAAAATAACCAGTTGAGTAACTTGCATCTTGAAGTACATCTACATTTAAAATTGCTCGAGTTGGATTAATCATAGTGTCACTCATTAAGTTTTTTTCAATATAAATTGCAGGAAGATTTATAAATATATCTTCATTTTTAGTATTATTTTGAGCTATATCAAAAATATAACCTAAAATTGTTGGAGTATTAGCAACACTTTCAGCTAAAATTTCATCATAATCAATGTTCATCTCAGGCACTTGTTCTAAATCAAGACCAATAAAATCAGCCACTTTTTTAGGAGAACTATTATCAGCTTCAGCAAAAACAATATCAAATCCAATGATTCCAACTCCAGCTTCAGTTAAATTTTCTATTACTTGTGCAACTTTAACTCTCTCCCAAGGCCATTGTCCTAATTCAGCTAAACTTTTCTCATCAATATCAACTATTATAATATCTTCACTTGTAGGTCTCTCACCTCTAACTACAAAATATGTATCTCTTATCTTATTATCAAAAGTTTCAAAATATAAAGGTAGATATATGTACGCACCAAGCATCAGCATTACTATCATAATAGAACTAAATAAAGTAACAAAAAATCTTTTCATTAATAACCTTTTTACAATTTATTTAAATTTATTTTATTTTAAAATCCAAAAACCATCAGATTTTTTAATTAAATCAATATTTTTAAAAGAATCAACCGTAGTCCATTTATCATTTTTAAATAGTAATATTGATTTAATTTCAGAAAATTTTAAATTTTCAAAATTAATATTTCCGCCCACAAGCGACCAACCAATACTTAAAGAGTTGATATCAATATTATATCCCTCTCCGTAAAAAGCAAGTGATATGTTTTCATTAGAGTTTATCCAAAACCCCTGCATTGGCTTTATTTGGTTTGGATTTTTAATCCACTCTTTATTATCATAAATTAATATCTCTTCATAGTCACCAAAAATAGACATATTTGAAATTATCTCTTTTGTTGGAAGTGATAGTAAATTCCAACCCTCTTTGATATTAAATATAAAATCTGCTGGTATCTTTTTTATCCAAAAACCATCACCAATATTTAGTGAATTAATATCATTTGACTTTAACCATTTATTATCTTTAAATTGATAAATTTCTTTAATTTTTTCTTCACTTATTAAATTATTTATATCATTAATTTCTGTTCCAGTTCCAACTAATGCCCAAGTTGAAACAACTCTTTTTAAGTTAGGAGTATAACTACTACCTTTAAAAGTTATATTATTTTCGCTATCTGTTTTTATCCAATATCCATCTTCATAATATAAAATGCTTGGATTCTTAACCCAATTATTATCTTTAAAATTCCAAATTAAATCATAATCTTGAAATATAAATTTATCACTAATATCTTCTGATATTGGAGTTGAAATTAAATTCCACTCTTTTTGTAACTCTAATTTTACCTCTTGATTTATAATTAAATCTTCTACCACTTCAATTAATTCTAGTGCAGGAAGTTCATAACTTTTATTTAAAATCATAGTTTCACTATTAATACTAGCTGTACCTGAAATTAACTCTATATATCTACTTCCATCTTCTAATATATTTTCAGTAAATGTTGTGTTTTCATCTACTGGAATTATCTCTATTTCATCTACTGTTCTTAAATTTGAGGATTTAAAATTAAAGCTTTCTCTTGTTGAAAAAAGTGTTTTAATTTTAGGTGATTTAAATCCTCTTTGATTTGAATTTTCTATAATTTCTACTTTCACATTTGAAAAATCTTTTCTAACTGAATAAAATAGTTTTTTCGCTGTTGTTTTTAAACCTCTTTTTGTATTTGTAAAATTAGTGATATTAATGTTTAAATCACCATTTGAATTTGCTTGTAAATCAGTTTTTAAATTACCCTCATTTAGAGTTGCTATAATATTATTTTCACTCATAATAGCACTATTTGATTTCATACTAAAATCTCTATTATTAATCAAATCCGTATTTGTGGTTTTTCTCTTATTTGAAAAACTTCCTCTAGTGCTAAAAAATCCTTTTATATTTGCACTTCCTGATTTCAATTTCAACTCTTGTGAATTATCAAAATATAAATTTTCTTCAAACTCTGCATCACTCAAAGGTGTAACTCCTAATGAGCTATTACTAACTTCCCTTGATATATTTTCCTTAAAATTAAAGCTTTTTCTTGTTGAAAAAACTGCTTTTATTTTTCCTGTTTTACTTTTTGAGCTATTAAATGCTCTTGATTTAGCTTTTCGCTCATCTAAAATCACTTCTAATTTTATATTTGATATATCTTTTCTAGTTGAATAAAATATTTTTTTAGGGACTACTCCTCTTTGATTACTTTGAATATTAACCTCTACTGAAGCATCTCCTGTATCTGGATTTACCCTCATTTCACTTTTCACTGTTCCAATTGAAGTTATTGTGTCATTTGCTATTGATACACTTCCATCTTTTTTAACGGATACTTTTCCATTTTTAGGAGGTGTTAGTGTTAATTTTAAATTTGGTAACTCTATAACCGCTTGTGAGTTTGCTTGTTTAGAACCCTCAATTGATATTTTATTATCTCCAGTTTCAAAACTCTGTTTAAAGCCTCCACTCTCTTTTAACTCCGTTTTTCCAGCTAATTCGCTTTTTAACTCTACTTTGTTTCCATCTTCTGATTTTAAATTTAATTCACTCTCTCCAGTTGCACTTATTTTTAATTCTGTTTTTGAATCTTTTGTGGAGTAATCTTGTTTTGAACTTCCATCTTCCGCTATTTTTAGTTTCGTCCCAGCTGGGGCTTCAAAGCTCACCTCTTCTCCATTTGCTGTTGTTACTTTTAGTGTTACTTTTCCTGTTTGTGATGTTGTTAATTTTATTTCTGTTCCATCTTCACTTACAAAACTTTGCTCAATTTCTCCTGCTTCATTTATACTAATTTCTGTTCCTGATGGAAGTTCTGTTTGTGTTTCAACTACTTCACCACTTTCACTTACGCTAGTTACATTAAAATTTGTACTTCCATCTTCGCTAATTTCAAGTGTTACTCCACTATCTTCACTAAAACTATCAGTTGTTATTTCTTCAACAACTGATTCTGACTCTGATTCTACATAGGGGGTTACATTTACACTTGAAGTTGCTGTAGGTGTAGGTGTTGGTGAACTTTCAATAATATCTGATATTAAACTTGTATCTGAATTTATAAAACTAAATGAACTTGTACTATCTTTTGTATAATTTGATTCACCACTCATAGACAGATAATTTGTAAATAAATCAGAATTTGTTAAACTAATGTTTGAATCATATACATATAGTGAACTATTTATATTAATATCCGAATCAATTAAATTTATTTTTGAATAAGAATCAATATTCATATATTCCAAAGTAAAATTTGAATTTGATATATTTATCTCATTTGTATTATAAAAAGATACACCACTTAGTGTTGATGTTAAATTTTTTATTTCACCTTTTAAATTATTAAAACTTATATAATATATATTATAATTTGGTAAAGTTATTAAATTTAAATCATAACCACTATCTGATGTTACATCAATAAAATATTTTAAAGTATTATAAGTGGATTCTGCTGTTATTAAATTAGTTATATCTGGCGGAGTTGAACTTATCTCTCCTGTTGAATTTATATCATAATTATAAGACATAACAATATTATTTGCAGTAAAATTAAAATCTATTATTTGCGTATTATCAATAAATAATGTTTCGATATAAGGGACTGTATTAAATTGATAATTTTCGGTATCATAAAAATAAAAATATTCAAAACTAGGAGTTGTAGATATTAAAGTTCCATTGCTATAAATATTTATTGGAGTTGAATTTTGTGTAAAACTTCCACTTACATCTATTCCATTATAATTATTAAGATAAAAATTTACTTCATTAGTATTATTTAACTCTATTGAGTTAAAATAATATTGCCAAGAAATACTATCCATATAAATATTTTGAGAACTACTACTATTTAAACTAAGTTTATTAATAAAAGGTTGATAAAATCTACTATCTCCAGTTACTGATGAAAAAGTTAAATCTCCATTTAGTATTAATTCATCATTAATTGATGAGTTAGCAGATTCTCCTAACCATATATAGGTATCTCCTTTTACTGTAATATTAGAACTACTAATTATGCTTCCATATAAAATTAAATCACCATCTATCGTTAAATTATAATCATCTGTATAAAGTGTAGCATTTGCTTCAATTGTTAAATTATTATTATGAATAATATCTTTTGTTAATGTATACTCTTCTCCAGTATATATTATATTTGGAATATTCCAATTTATTGAATTAGTATCAATTAAAAACAGATTATTTGTAATATTTAACTGATTTTTAAACTCATCACTTAAATTATTATCAGGATATAATAGTCCGTCATTAAAATTATAATACCAATTAGTCTCAATTGTATTAACACTAACATTTAATTCAATTGAGTAATTATTATCAAAATTATAAATTAAAGTCGTAAAATTATTATCACCATCTATTAAGTTTGTTAAATTAAACTCTTCACTATTATCATCAACTCCATAAATTTTAATAGAAGTAATATTATGTTCACTTAAATTTATATTTGTTAAATTAAATTGTATATTCGTTGTATATAAATTAAAATTTATATCAGTTGGAGTATTTTTATTTATAATAGTTTCATCTCCTAATTGTCCATAAGTGTTATCCCCAAAACTCCAGACACTTCCATTATTATCTACTGCTAAAGTATCTTTATCTCCTCCAATTACTATCTTTATATCACTTAGTGAAGATATTTGAGTAAAGGTATTTTTATCTGTATTATTTCCGTCACCAAGTTGCCCTGATACATTATATCCTGAACTCCAAAGAATGTTATTACTATCTAACGCTAAAGTATGGTCACCTCCACTCTCAATGAATAAGATATCAGTTAATGAAGTGATTTGAGTTGGTGCATATCTATCTGTATTAGTTCCGTCACCTAATGCTCCAACTCCATTATATCCCCATCCCCAAATCGTTCCATCATTTTTTATTGCAAAATTATGAGCATTTCCAGCAGATATATAAATTATATTACTTAGTGAGGATATTTTAGTTGGTGTAGAATTATTTACAATTGAATTATCTCCTAATTGCCCCTTATGATTTTTTCCCCAACTCCATACACTACCATCATTTTTTAGGGCTAAATTATGATTGCCACCTGCTGAAATTGAAACTATATCTGTTAATGAAGATATTTTAGTTGGTATATTTAAATCTGTATTATTTCCATCTCCAAGTTCTCCATTTGCATTATATCCCCAACTCCAAACTTTTCCATTACTATCTAATACCATACTGTGATTACCACCAGTTTCCAATTTTACTATATTATTTAATGATATTTGAGTTGGTGTATTTAAATTTGTATCATTTTCATCTCCAAGTTGTCCGTAAGTGTTATTTCCCCAAGCCCAAAGAGTTCCATCTTTTTTAAGTGCTAGAGTATGGTCATATCCATCTACTGATATTACATCTGTTAATATTTGAATAGGTGTATTGCTATCTGTATTAGTTCCATCTCCAAGTTGTCCTTCTAAATTATTTCCCCAAGCCCAAAGAGTATTGTCTCTTTTAACTGCTAAGGAGTGGTTAGCATTTCCTTTTATCTCTCCAAAACCCTGTCCATAACCATAAATCATAATATTTTTATTAGAATCAAAAGCATCATTTGATTCTATTTGTAATGTAGTTGCTCTAAAATCATTTATTTGAGGAGTGTAAGTTATATTAATATCACAACTTGTATTTGCTGATAAAGCAGTGCTACAATTATTAACTATTTCAAAAGTTGAATTAAAACTATTTGTAAGATAGACATTATCTATTATTAAATCACCTAAATTTAAATTATTAATAGTCAAAGTTTTTGTAACAGCTACATCAGTTAATCCAAAATTTACTGATTCATTTGTATCTATTAGACCATACATATTTCTTTTTTTAATATTAATGGTTAAATTTGCTTCTGTTGAAGTATCATTTGCATTAATTATAAAAGTATCATCTATATAATCAGTTGGAATATAACTATATGTAGCAAATGAAGAGTTAAAATCTACACTTCCATTTGCAGGAGTTAAAGGGTCAGCTAGTATTGCTTCTGTTATATTATTTTCTACATTTAATTTAACTATTTTAGTAGATAATCCTTGCGTATATAAATTATTTCCATAAATTATTGGGGCTGTGGTGTTCCACTCTGCACCACTTATATTTCCTTCATTAGCATAAGAACTTCTATCATAAGTTATATTACCATCGCCTTCATTTAGTGACCAGTAACCTAATAATCCACTCTCATTTCCATCTAATGAAATATACATATACTTATTAATTTCTCTCTCACTTAAAGCTCTATTCCAAATTGAAGTTTCTGCTATATTTCCTTTTAATTCACTAACTAATGTGCTTGTAGCACCAAAAGTTAATGTACCAGCAGAAGCACCAATGGCGTTAGCACCAACATAAGTAGAATTATTTTCAATCCCATCAATGTATAATCTTTGGTAACTCCCATCATAAGTGGCTACTATATAGTGCCATAGATTATCGGTAATAGCTTTTGTACTAGATATATTATGTTCTGTATCTGCATTTTTATTTACCATTTGGATAATACCACTACTATTCTTTACTCTTAAAATATATCCATTGCTAGTTCCATATCTACTTATAACTTCTGAATAAGTTGTACTATGAAGTCCATCTATTTTAATCCAACTACTAAGTGTAATATTTCCATCTAAAGCATATAAATGAGTATTTGTAGAATTATCATCATTAATATTTACATAATCATCATCTCCATCAAAATTAAGACCATCTCCTAAAAAATTAAGTCTTGTGCCATTTCCTTCAATTGTTCCATTATAATCACTATTAGCAATATCTATTACAATATTTCCAACAACTTCATCAAAATTATAATATGCTACTAATCCACTCTCATTTCCATCTAATTGTTTATTCATTGTTGAATTAATTTCTGTTGAGCTTCTAGCTATATTCCAAACTCTAACTTCATCCATTAAACCTTTAAACAGATTTACATATCCATATGTTGTGGTTGTAGAGATTCCTATGGTTAAGTTATTATCATTATCTCCATTTATTAAGTTTCCATCATTAGTTTTATTAGAATTTATAACTTCTTCACCGTTTATATATCCTCTAATAAAATCACCATCATAAGTCATAGTTACATGATTCCAATTATTTATTTCAAAAATTGATGAAATATCTGTAGTAAACTCTTCATATCCTAAACCAGAGCCGATACCAACAAGTAAATAATATGATCCTCCAGAATAAGAAATTCTAATTAATTGATCATCTACTCTAACTAAATCATAATTAGTTCCATCTAACATATAACTTGGTTGAAACCAAGCTTCAGAAGTAAATGTATTATATGTTGTTAAATTTGGTTCTGAAGCTATAATATAACTTGTTCCATTAAATTGCATTACTCCAGCGTGGGCTTTTTGAGATATATTTATATCTGCATTTACAAAAGTTACTAAAAAAAATAGAATTAATACTATAATTTTTAAAAATATATTTTTCATTTTTACATCCTTATCTATTATTTAAATTTATTTTATTTTAAAATCCAAAAACCATCAGCTTTTTTAATTAAATCAATATTTTTAAAAGAATCAACCGTAGTCCATTTATCATTTTTAAATAGTAATATTGATTTAATTTCAGAAAATTTTAAATTTTCAAAATTAATATTTCCGCCCACAAGCGACCAACCAATACTTAAAGAGTTGATATCAATATTATATCCCTCTCCGTAAAAAGCAAGTGATATGTTTTCATTAGAGTTTATCCAAAACCCCTGCATTGGCTTTATTTGGTTTGGATTTTTAATCCACTCTTTATTATCATAAATTAATATCTCTTCATAGTCACCAAAAATAGACATATTTGAAATTATCTCTTTTGTTGGAAGTGATAGTAAATTCCAACCCTCTTTGATATTAAATATAAAATCTGCTGGTATCTTTTTTATCCAAAAACCATCACCAATATTTAGTGAATTAATATCATTTGACTTTAACCATTTATTATCTTTAAATTGATAAATTTCTTTAATTTTTTCTTCACTTATTAAATTATTTATATCATTAATTTCTGTTCCAGTTCCAACTAATGCCCAAGTTGAAACAACTCTTTTTAAGTTAGGAGTATAACTACTACCTTTAAAAGTTATATTATTTTCGCTATCTGTTTTTATCCAATATCCATCTTCATAATATAAAATGCTTGGATTCTTAACCCAATTATTATCTTTAAAATTCCAAATTAAATCATAATCTTGAAATATAAATTTATCACTAATATCTTCTGATATTGGAGTTGAAATTAAATTCCACTCTTTTTGTAACTCTAATTTTACCTCTTGATTTATAATTAAATCTTCTACCACTTCAATTAATTCTAGTGCAGGAAGTTCATAACTTTTATTTAAAATCATAGTTTCACTATTAATACTAGCTGTACCTGAAATTAACTCTATATATCTACTTCCATCTTCTAATATATTTTCAGTAAATGTTGTGTTTTCATCTACTGGAATTATCTCTATTTCATCTACTGTTCTTAAATTTGAGGATTTAAAATTAAAGCTTTCTCTTGTTGAAAAAAGTGTTTTAATTTTAGGTGATTTAAATCCTCTTTGATTTGAATTTTCTATAATTTCTACTTTCACATTTGAAAAATCTTTTCTAACTGAATAAAATAGTTTTTTCGCTGTTGTTTTTAAACCTCTTTTTGTATTTGTAAAATTAGTGATATTAATGTTTAAATCACCATTTGAATTTGCTTGTAAATCAGTTTTTAAATTACCCTCATTTAGAGTTGCTATAATATTATTTTCACTCATAATAGCACTATTTGATTTCATACTAAAATCTCTATTATTAATCAAATCCGTATTTGTGGTTTTTCTCTTATTTGAAAAACTTCCTCTAGTGCTAAAAAATCCTTTTATATTTGCACTTCCTGATTTCAATTTCAACTCTTGTGAATTATCAAAATATAAATTTTCTTCAAACTCTGCATCACTCAAAGGTGTAACTCCTAATGAGCTATTACTAACTTCCCTTGATATATTTTCCTTAAAATTAAAGCTTTTTCTTGTTGAAAAAACTGCTTTTATTTTTCCTGTTTTACTTTTTGAGCTATTAAATGCTCTTGATTTAGCTTTTCGCTCATCTAAAATCACTTCTAATTTTATATTTGATATATCTTTTCTAGTTGAATAAAATATTTTTTTAGGGACTACTCCTCTTTGATTACTTTGAATATTAACCTCTACTGAAGCATCTCCTGTATCTGGATTTACCCTCATTTCACTTTTCACTGTTCCAATTGAAGTTATTGTGTCATTTGCTATTGATACACTTCCATCTTTTTTAACGGATACTTTTCCATTTTTAGGAGGTGTTAGTGTTAATTTTAAATTTGGTAACTCTATAACCGCTTGTGAGTTTGCTTGTTTAGAACCCTCAATTGATATTTTATTATCTCCAGTTTCAAAACTCTGTTTAAAGCCTCCACTCTCTTTTAACTCCGTTTTTCCAGCTAATTCGCTTTTTAACTCTACTTTGTTTCCATCTTCTGATTTTAAATTTAATTCACTCTCTCCAGTTGCACTTATTTTTAATTCTGTTTTTGAATCTTTTGTGGAGTAATCTTGTTTTGAACTTCCATCTTCCGCTATTTTTAGTTTCGTCCCAGCTGGGGCTTCAAAGCTCACCTCTTCTCCATTTGCTGTTGTTACTTTTAGTGTTACTTTTCCTGTTTGTGATGTTGTTAATTTTATTTCTGTTCCATCTTCACTTACAAAACTTTGCTCAATTTCTCCTGCTTCATTTATACTAATTTCTGTTCCTGATGGAAGTTCTGTTTGTGTTTCAACTACTTCACCACTTTCACTTACGCTAGTTACATTAAAATTTGTACTTCCATCTTCGCTAATTTCAAGTGTTACTCCACTATCTTCACTAAAACTATCAGTTGTTATTTCTTCAACAACTGATTCTGACTCTGATTCTACATAGGGAGGTGGAGTATATGGTATTCTAATTACCGTTATATCAAAGTTTTTTGTAAGTGTTGTATTAATTAAATTTAAAGTTGCTGTAAGGGTTATAATTACATCATTATTAATTTGCCTGTTTACAACTCCACTACTATTTAGCACTTCAGTATTATTAGAAATCCAACTTATATTACTTGAATTTATAGCTCCTATACTAGATAAATCTATATTGTCTATTGTTGTTAATGGTATTGATATTGCATTTAAATCTTCTAAAGCATAATTATATGCACTTATATTTAAATCAAATGTTGTAATTGGTTTTAATTGATTATCTTCTGCTGAAATTGTAAATCTTACAACTCCTTCTATATTTGATTTTGATTTTACAGTTAAATTTAACTCTTGTAAGTGATATTCTTCATAACTTAAATTATTATCCCAAGTTTGATTCATATCAATTAAACTTGTATCGTTTACATCTACTGTTATATTTAACTCATTTGTGTCTACATCATCAATATTTATACTTATATTAAATTCACTAAAATTTATATCTTTATATATGTTTGTAATTGAAGTAATTATTGGTATATCATTTACGGCATTTACAACTATTTGAAATATATTATCTATATAATCTTTTCCGTCATAACTACTTACATTAATTTCTGCCACTCCATAAGTATTTGCTATTGATGTAAAAGTGATATTAAAATCTTGAGAATTATACTCTGTTGATGTTAAATTAGCATTCCAACTTCTAGTGATGTTTAAAAGTGAACTATCATTGTTTTCTACGCTTAATACTAAATTATCACTGTCATTGTCTGTTAAGTCTATTATACGTAAATTAAATTCACTAAAATCTTCATTTTTATTTAAATTTGTAAATGCTGTAAAATTAGCTGGGTCATTTGTTTTTATAGTTACTGTTTGAGTATTAATTACTATATCAAAATTAGTAAGAAGTAAATTAATATGAATATATGAATTTATTTTAAAGTAATATGTTGTATCTGCACTCAAACCTGTTATTATTTCATTTGTAGTATTTGCACCAACTGTTGTATTTAAAGAATAATTAGTTCCATCAGTAGAGGTATAAATTTTAAAACCTGTTTCAATAGTTGAACTATCATTCCAATTTAATTCTATTTGATTTGAATTGCTATTGCCACCAATATTGATTGGTACTATAGGTTGAGTTGCAAATGTTGAATTATTTTCAATGCTTGAATTATTTTCTCCATAACTATTAATCGCACCAATTTGAAAATAATAAATAGTATTTGGAGTTAAATCCATCATTAATTTAGTTATAGTATCAGAGGCTAAAGTTTCATTTAGTTCATAATCAATCCCATTAGTAGAGCTATATAGTATAAAATTATCTTCATTATTTGAATTATCAACCCAATCTATACTCATCTGTGTATCATTTATTGCCGTTATTACTAAATCGCTTGGGGATATTGGTTTAAAATCTACACTATGTACAGTTCCACTATTATATCCTCCACTTAAAGCATTTGAAGCACTATCAGTTAAGTTATGGCTTGTTACTAAATCTAAACGAATATTGCCTACTCCACTAATAGTATTAACCACAATATCAACACTAGTTCCACTAGAAACTGAAGTCGAAACTATATTTCCAGTTGCAGTTCCTGTTGTTGTTAATTCAAAATCACTTGTATCTATATTTATTACATCTTCACTAAATGAAGCTGTAAAAGTTACACTTGTGTCACTTGCAGTTGGTGAGCCACTTGGTAATATACTTGTTACTGTTGGAGGAGTTGTGTCTGTAATTAGTGGAGTAGAAGAAATTCTTAAAAAAGGTCTAAATGTATTTGAATAAGTTCCAGTAGTATCACTACAAGAGTTAGAATAACCTGTAATCATTTGTATACCACCATCAGCAAAATAGGCTATATTATCACTGTCACCATTTGAATTTCCTGTTCTACAAATTTGAATTAATATATTGCTTGTTCCATTCCAAGTGAAATTAGTAGTTAAGTTTGAGCCGTGCCATCCTGTGAAACTTCCTACATCAACTAATTGATTTCCAAATAAACTTAACGATGTTGTATCAAATAGTGCATTATCTGGCAAAGTTGTACTTATTATATGTCCTATATATATATCATATACAACATCAGTAGGTGTATTATCTGTTTCAACATACCACTCTATAGCATTAATATCTCCTGAAAAACCAGCTGTTGATAATTCAGAAGCAGTTAATAAAATTTGAACTTTTGCGTTTGTAAAAGTTCCAGGTAAAAACTGATGAGTTTCTGAAGCCTGATAAGATGTACCACTTCCTATCTCATAGGTGGCACCGAGTAAACTAATATTTAAAATCCAAAAATTAAAAATTATTTTTAATATATTTCCCATATCTTTTATTCTCCTCTTTTGAATAAAATATAAATCCTATTTATTATATCGTTTTATTATATAAAATAATTACTAAGTCTATTAAAAATTAGTTTAATATATAATTTCTTTTGTAGTTAATAAAAGGATAAATTTGAAAAGAGCAATTTGTATTTTAAGCGGTGGGATGGATAGTACACTAGCGAGTTATATTGCAAAAAAAGATGGGTTTGAAATAATAACTTTACATTTCAATTATGGACAACGAACACAAAAGAGAGAATTAAAGGCTTTTAGAGAGATATCTCTAAAAATTGGTGCAATAAAAGAGATAGAGTTAGATTTAGATTTTTTAAAACAGATAGGTGGTTCAGCTTTAACTGATTCTAATATAGAAATTCCAATAGGTGGATTAGAAGATGGAGTTCCAATTACTTATGTACCATTTAGAAATGGTGTTTTTTTATCAATTGCAGGTTCAATTGCAGAGCGATTTGAGGCAGAAGCTATTTTTATAGGAGTTGTAGAAGAAGATAGTAGTGGTTATCCAGATTGTACAAAAGAGTTTATAAATTCTTATGAAAGAAGTATAAATTTAGGAACAGCTATAGATAAAAAAATAAAAATAAAAACTCCTTTAATTGAGTTAAAAAAAGAGGATATTGTAAAAAAGTCAATAGAGTTAAATGTAGCACTTGAATTAACTTGGAGTTGTTATCAATCAGAAGATAAAGCGTGTGGAGTTTGCGATAGTTGTAGATTGCGATTAAAAGGCTTTGAAAAAGCTGAAATTAAAGATAGAATAGAGTATAAATAGATGTTAATTCATATCTGTTGTAGCGTTGATTCTCATTACTTTTTGCAAAGATTAAAAAATGATTTTGATGAAGAGTTAATAGCTTTTTTTTATGATCCTAATATTCACCCTTATAGTGAGTATAAATTAAGACTTTTAGATGTAAAGCGGAGTTGTAAAAAATTGGGAGTTAAATTAATCGAGGGTGAGTATAATTATACTCATTGGTTAGAGCAAATTAAAGGCTTTGAAGATGAACCAGAAAAGGGAAAAAGATGTAATATCTGCTTTGATGATAGACTTGAAGTTAGTGTAAAAAAAGCAAAAGAATTAAATATTAAAAGAGTTACAACAACACTACTTACAAGCCCTAAAAAATCATTTGAGCAATTAAAAAATGCTGGTGATAAAGTTTGTAAAAATTACGATAGAGAATTTATTTTTGTAGATTATAGAAGTGGTGGAGGAACACAAAAACAATTTGAATTAGCTAAACAAGATAAGTTATATAAACAAAATTATTGTGGTTGTATCTTTGGACTTACTAAACAAAGAGAGATTCAAAATAAGTTAGCTGATGAGTTGTTTTCATCTATAAATAGACAAATATTGCCTGAATCAATTGAAGATAGAATAGAGTTATATAAAAAAGTTATCGAACTTGAAGAGAATAAAATAGATTTTAATATAGTAAAAAATAGATTTTTAAATTATAGACTCTTAAGTGCAAAAGTTATTGTAAATAAAATAGTAATTAATTCTTATATTTTGGCTTATTCAAAAATTAGAAAAAATATTACAAAAGGAAAAGTAGAGTTTAAAATAAATAATATTTACTATTTAAATAGAGATGAGGTTAAATTAATTGATATTAATACACTTAACAAATTAGCTAATAAAAATTATAAAAATACAAAAGAGTTGATTTTTAATCCATTAACTTTTAAAGAAGAACTGAAAATAAGAGAAAAAATTACAAACTTAGCTTATGATTTATCTGCTATTATAGTTTTAGATAAAATTATAAAAAATTCAAAATATGAAATTGAGATAAATTCAAAAGTTTATGAAGATGTAAGAGATAGTTTAATATATTAAATTTATAAGTTTTTTTTATATTCTATTCTTTTTATATTCCAATTTTTACTTTTAATAATTCTATTATAGTAATCAATTATATATTTATCCTCTAAAATTTCTAAAATCATAAATTCACTTTTTCCTGTATCTCTTGCACAAACTTCCCCTGCATTTAGAAATAGAGTATCATTTTTTAAATCAAATTCACTAAAATGAGTATGTCCATAAACTACAACATCAACATCAGGAGTTAAATAGAATGGATGATGCATCAATTTAAATTTTAAATCTTTTAATTTAAAATAGTGTGGTTCTCTCACTAAATTAAATTTATGAGAATAATCAACTAAATGATAGTCATTATTCCCTATTACTGCAACATAAGAAATATTACTATCTCTTAAAAATTCTAAAATTTCTAATTTACCAATATCACCTGCGTGAATTAAATAATCAACCTCTTTTTCAATCAATAAATCAATTACTTTTTTAGCTCGACCTATTTTTTTATGTGTATCTGAAAGTAGTCCTATTTTCAAATTATTACCTTGTAAAAATCTTGTTTATCATAACTATTATAATTCCATATTGTAATATTAATGATTTATTTTTGTATCTAATTAAACTTTCAGGTATTTCTTCATTATTAATTGAATTACCATGAACAATACTGTGTCTTTTAGTTAATAACTCTTCTAAAAACTCTTCCAATGGTGTTTTTTCATCTTTTAGCATAGTTTTTTGAGTCAAATCAAATATCTCAATATTCAAATTAAAAGGATAAACTCTTAATTGATTTAAAATATACTCTAATAATTCATCTAATAAATTACTTATTTCTTGTGTATCATCTTCAAAAACTATATCTAATTTAGAATTTTTTAAATGAGAAAATATATTTCTAACTCCAAAATTATTACAAATTTTATTAATAACATCAGATTTTGGATTTTTATTATCTTTAAATAAAAAAGGCTCTTTTGTAAGTTTTGTATCTAAATTATTAAAAGTACTAATTAACTCATTTTGGCGTTCAATATACTCTTTATCGCTTTCATGTTTTTTCTCACCTAAAAACTTCTTACAAAAAACTTTTTTTAAATTGTTATTTATATTTTGAAAGTCTAAGTTTTCATTTATATCATCAATAATTGCTTTTGCCAAATCTTTCATAAAGCCCTCTAAATGAGAAACAATTAAAATTGTTGTACTTCTACATAAAGAGTTATATAAATCCTCTTTTTGTAAATTATTTTGATGAATTTTAATCTCTTCAATTAATATTTCTATCTCTTTTTGTCTATTATTTAAAGTATTTACTAATTCATATAAATTAGTTTCCATTTGATAATATCTTTCTCACTCTATCTATTATATATATAATTTTTTGACTATCAGTAGTATTATTATCTATAGAAATAAAAAATTTATTATCTTCATCATTTTTAAAAAGGTCTTTAAACTTTTCTATTTTTTCTTTTGGTATATTTGGATTATCTAAATCAACTTCTTTTGCCACAGCAATAGAAAGTGCATCATAAACAGATGTATTAAAAGGTGTTATTTTCCTTGCATTATATTTAGCAAATGCTTTGTCATCAAAAAATTTAAGTATAACTTCCATTACTTTTTTAAATTTATCTTTTAACTCTTCTAACTCTTCATTATTTAATTTATTAAAATTTTTCATAGCTTCAGATAAAAAATGTACAATTCCTTGCTTTACATTTTTATAACCATCATTGTTACTTAAAGCAAAAAATCTTAAAACTAACTCTACATCCTCCATCTTTTTTACTTTTTTATGCTCATTTGAATCAATTTGTAGTAATTTTCTAAAATTTTCATCTACTGATAACTCTTTAATTAAATCATTAAATTTTCCTCTATATATAGAATTTCTTAACTCTTGTGGTTCTAAGTGAACTGAACCAGAGTTTAATCTCTCAAAAATATCATATTTAACTTTGGAATCAGCAGTTGAATCTACTCTTAAAAATTTTATACTCCTATCTTCTAATCTTCTTACTAAAAATGGTGGTAAATCTTTGAAATAATTTCCCTCTAACTCTTTTAATACCTCTAAACTTGTTAGGGGATACTCATTTTTAAAAAAATTAATAATTGCTGTAACTCTTTGTTGTCCATCTATTATTGAATATCGTGCTATTCCCTCTTTTGTCTCTTCATCTATATCAATATCTTGTGACAAATAGATTAAAGGAATAGGAATATTTAAAATCAAACTCTCTATTAAACGAGATGATATTTCAGGAGTCCATCTATGCCTTCTTTGATATTCAGGATTGATTTTTATTTCACCATTATCTACCCTTTTTAATAACATTTCAGGTGAATATTCAATATTTTGAGTTTTAACTGTTCTCTCTTTAGCTTTTTTTTGTAACTCTTCTAAATTATATTTTAACTCTTGCATAATTTTATCCTTTTAATAAAAACATAGAGAGTTACACATCTTCTCTATGTTTACACTTAATACACTCATAAACCTCTTTATTTCTATAAGTTCTTTGAGCTACACTATATCCACACTCAGCACACTTTTTGATATTTGGGTCAATTGGTGCAAATTTTGATATAAATTTACAATCAGGATATTTTGCACATCCAAAAAATTTACCTCTGCGTGAACTTCGCTCTATTATATCTCCTCCACAATCAGGACAGTTAATGCCTTCAAGTACAGGAGGTGCTTTTAATGGTTTGGTACTTTTACAATCAGGATAAGAGCTACAAGCTAAAAATTCGCCATTTCTACCTCTTTTAACAACCATATCAGCACCACACTTATCACACTTTTCATCTGTTGTAGTAACTTTACCATCTTCTGCAATAGCTCTTGTATATTTACACTTTGGATATGAACTACAAGAGATAAACTCTCCAAATCTACCTTTTCTTTTAACTAATTCTTCTTCACAATCTGGACACTTTTCTCCAATAGGAATTATAACTTTTTGACTTGGAATATTTTTTTTACCATCCTCAACTTTTTCCATAAATGGTGCATAAAATTCTCTTAAAACATCTTGCCAATTTTTATTTGCTTCTGCAATTTCATCAAGTTTTTCTTCTAAATTTGCTGTAAATGAGCTATTAACTATTTCATTAAAGTATTTGCTTAAAAGAGTTATCACTTTTTGGGCAATTTCAGTTGAGTGAAGTTGTTTTTTTTCACTTTCAACATAACCTCTTGATTGTAAAATAGATATTGTCGGGGCGTAAGTTGATGGTCTTCCTATACCTAGTGATTCAAGCATTTTAATTAAAGATGCTTCAGAAAATCTTGGTGGTGGCTCTGTTTGGTGTTTACTTGAATTAATTTCATCAAAAATTATAACTTCATTAACTTTAAGTTCAGGCAGAAGTTTATCTCTATCTATATCTCCATAAACTTTATAGAAACCATCAAATTTTAATTTTCTACCATTTATTTTAAATATTCCATTCTCTGATGATACCAAAATACTTTGAGATTCAAAAATAGCATCTTCCATCTGTGAAGCTAAGAATCTATTATAAATTAATTTATATAGTTTTAATTCATCATCTTTTAAATATTGTTTTGCAATTTCAGGTGTAAAATCAACCCTTGTTGGTCTAATTGCTTCGTGAGCTTCTTGTGCTGATTTTGATTTTGAAGTGTATATTTTAGCCTTTTTAGGTAGATATTTTGTATCGAAATTATCTTTTATATACTCTCTTGATGCTTCTATTGCCTCTTTTGAAATAGATAATGAATCAGTTCTCATATAAGTGATAAGCCCCATTTGTCCCTCATCAGTCTTTAATCCCTCATATAAAATTTGAGCTAAAACCATTGTCTTTTTAGATGAAAAACCGAGAGTATTTGATGAAGTTTGTTGTAGGGTTGATGTCATAAATGGTGGTGAAGTTTTTGTCTTTCTATCTTTTATATCAATTTTTTGAACTTTAAACTCTTCTACTTTTAAAGTTTGTAAAATTTCATCAGCTTCCTCTTTTGTTTTAATACTTAATTTATCTAGTTTCTTATTTTTAAATTCAGCTAAATTAAACTCATTCTCTTTTAATTTAGCAAAAATTTTAAAATATGTTACAGGTTTAAAATCTGTAATCTCTTTATCTCTATTAACAATTAATTTTAAAGTTGCACTTTGAACTCTTCCAGCACTTAGTCCTCTTTGAATTTTACTAGATAATAAAGGGCTTAACTTATACCCTACTATTCTATCAAGTAATCTTCTAGCTTGTTGTGCATTTACTTTATCTAAATCTAATTTTTTAGGATTTTCAAGTGAGTGTAAAATTGCACTTTTAGTAATTTCGTGAAAAGTAATTCTAGGTAAATCTTCAGGATTTTTTCCAATTGCGTGAGCAATATGAAAACCTATCGCTTCACCCTCTCTATCTTCATCAGTTGCGATATAGATAGTTTCAGCTTTTTTAGCTAGTGTTTTTATCTCTTTTAAAATTTTAGAGTAATCTCTACTTACTCTATATTCTGGAATAAAAATATCATTTTCAAATTTTATTCCAAAACTGCTTTTTGGTAAATCTCTAATATGACCTTTACTTGCAATAACTTCATAATTTTTATCTAAAAAATTTTTAATAGTTTTTGCTTTTGTTGGGGATTCAACAATTATTAAATTTTTCAATATTAACCCTCTTTAAAATTTTTTTTCAAAATTCTAACATAAAATTTACAAATTTACTAAATATTTTTTTTTTTGAGCCGATTTAGAGTCTAAGTAACAAGGAAGTTACAGTTTAATTTAAAATAAAATATGGAGGTTTGATATGGGATTTAGAATAAACACAAATGTGAATTCATTGAATGCACAGGTTCAAAGTAATAATACGAGTAAAGCATTGGGTGCTTCTCTTGAGAAATTAAGTAGTGGTCTTAGAATTAATAAAGCAGCAGATGATGCTTCAGGAATGGCGATTGCTGATAGTTTAAGAAATCAAGGAAACTCATTAGGTCAAGCTATTAAAAATGCTAATGATGGAATTGGGATTATTCAAATTGCTGATAAAGCAATTGATGAACAAGTTAAAATTCTTGATACTATTAAAACTAAAGCTACTCAAGCTGCTCAAGATGGACAAACTACTGATACAAGAAAAGCTCTTCAAGCTGATATTACTAAATTATTAGGTGCACTTGATGGGATTGCTACATCTACTAGTTTTAATGGACAGAGCTTATTAAATGGTAGTTATACTAATAAACAGTTTCAAGTTGGTGCTTATTCAAATCAAACAATTGCTATGAGTGTTAATTCAACTCACTCATCTAAAGTTGGTGATGTTAGATTTGAAACTTCGACTGTAATTTCAACAGCTGTTAATTCAACTTTAACTTTTAGTGCAGTTGATGGACA
This sequence comes from Campylobacteraceae bacterium, assembly GCA_016744535.1. Taxonomy (GTDB): domain Bacteria; phylum Campylobacterota; class Campylobacteria; order Campylobacterales; family BB28; genus BB28. The sequence goes on along the minus strand of JADGEE010000003.1, from coordinate 41,375 downwards.
AAATGATGTTTCATTAGAGAGTGTTATAATTTCTACTAGCGTTGGAACAGGGCTAGGCGTATTAGCTGATACAATTAATAAAAACTCTGATAGATTAGGTGGAGTTAAAGCTTCTTGGACAAATGTAACTACATCAGTCTCTTCAGTTGCATCTGGTGATCTTACAGATGTCTCTATTAATGGGATTAATGTTGGGACAATTTCCGGTGTTGCTGCAAATGATTCTGATGGTACTTTAGTTAATGCTATTAATGCAGTAAAAGATCAAACTGGTGTTGAAGCTTATACTGATGAGAGAGGTAATTTAAGCTTAAGAAGTTTAGATGGTAGAGGTATAAGTATTAGTGGAACAGGAGTTAATACAGTAGCTGGATTTGATGTAGCTTCTAAAGAGAGTTATGGAAGATTAACTTTAACAAAATCTGGTGGTAAAGATATTACTGTAACAGCTGATACTGTTTTAGGTGGATTTAGTGCTACTGGTGGTGGAGCTAGTGAAGAAATTGTAAATTTAGGTGCTATGAAAGGTGCAATTGCAAGTGCTACAGCTGATGCAATGGGTGCTTTTGAAAACGCAAATGTTGCAAATGTTGGTTCGCTTGGTTCTGGAGTTACAACTATGGGTGGTGCAATGGCAATGATGGATATAGCAGATGCTGCTATTAAACAACTTGACCAAATTAGAAGTTCTTTAGGTTCAACTCAAAACCAGTTTAATACAACTGTAAATAATATTTCAGTTACTCAAGTTAATGTAAATGCAGCTGAATCTCAAATTAGAGATGTTGATTTTGCAAGTGAATCTGCTAATTTTCAGAAGAATAATATTTTATCTCAAGCAGGAAGTTATGCATTATCTCAAGCAAATCAATTACAACAACAAGTTCAATCATTACTTCAATAATATTTACAAAATAAAAGAAGAGTATTTTCTCTTCTTTTTTTGCTTTATTAAACAATTTTATTAAATTAATTTTAAATATTTCATCTTTTATTATTATTTATTTAAGTTTTTCTATTGTAGAATAGAAGTATGAGACAAGGAAGTTTCATAAAAATAAAAATGGAGGTTTAATTATGTCTTTTAGAATAAACACGAATATGAACTCGTTAAATGCACAGGTTCAATCAAATATGAACTCTAAGGCACTTGGTCAATCATTAGAGAGATTAAGTAGTGGTCTTAGAATTAATAAAGCATCTGATGATGCTTCAGGTATGGCAATTGCTGATAGTTTAAGAAGTCAGGGAAATTCATTAGGTCAAGCTATTAAAAATGCTAATGATGGAATTGGAATTATTCAAATTGCTGATAAAGCAATTGATGAACAAGTTAAGATTCTTGATACTATTAAAACTAAAGCTACTCAAGCTGCTCAAGATGGACAAACTACTGATACAAGAAAAGCACTTCAAGCTGATGTTACTAAACTTTTAGGCGCACTTGATGGAATTGCTACATCAACTAGTTTTAATGGACAAAGTCTTTTAAGTGGTAGTTATACTAATAAAAAATTTCAAGTTGGTGCTTACTCAAATCAATCAATTGGTATGAGTGTTAATTCAACTCACTCATCTAAAGTTGGGGATGTTAGATTTGAAACTTCAACCGTAATTTCAACAGCTGTTAATTCAACTTTAACTTTTAGTGCAGTTGATGGACAAAATGATGTTTCATTAGAGAGTGTTATAATTTCTACTAGTGTTGGAACAGGGCTTGGGGCATTAGCTGATACAATTAATAAAAACTCTGATAGATTAGGTGGAGTTAAAGCTTCTTGGACAAATGTAACTACATCAGTCTCTTCAGTTGGAGCTGGCGATCTTACAGATGTTGCTATTAATGGAATTAATGTTGGGACAATTTCCGGTGTTGCTGCAAATGACTCTGATGGTACTTTAGTTAATGCTATTAATACAGTAAAAGATCAAACTGGTGTTGAAGCTTATACTGATGAGAGAGGAAATTTAAGCTTAAGAAGTTTAGATGGTAGAGGTATAAGCATTAGTGGAACTGGAGTTGATACAGTAGCTGGATTTGATGTAGCTTCTAAAGAGAGTTATGGAAGATTAACTTTAACAAAATCTGGTGGTAAAGATATTACTGTAACAGCTGATACTGTTTTAGGTGGATTTAGTGCTACTGGTGGTGGAGCTAGTGAAGAAATTGTAAATTTAGGTGCTATGAAAGGTCAAATTGCAAGTGCTACAGCTGATGCAATGGGTGCTTTTGAAAATGCAAATGTGGCAAATGCTGGTCCACTTGGAGCTGGTGTTACAACTATGGCTGGAGCTATGGGTATGATGGATATTGCAGATGCTGCTATTAAGCAACTTGACCAAATTAGAAGTGGTTTAGGTTCAACTCAAAATCAATTTAACACAACTGTAAATAATATTTCAGTTACTCAAGTTAATGTAGCTGCTGCTGAATCTCAAATTAGAGATGTTGATTTTGCAAGTGAATCTGCTAGTTTCCAAAAATTTAATATCTTAGCACAAGCTGGAAGTTATGCCTTATCTCAAGCAAATCAGTTACAACAAAATGTACAGAGATTGCTACAATAAATAATTAATTTAAATATTTTCTTTTTTCTTTTCTTACTTTTTTCTCCCCACTTCTATAATATTTGGAACACTTATTGCTTTTTTATTCTTTATAAAAGGTATGGATACCATAAAAATTTTGTAAGGAGTTAAAAATGAGTTTTAGAGTTAATACAAATATTGCGGCAATGAATGCACATTCACAAGGTCTTTTGACAAATAAGTCACTTTCGGGTTCTTTAGAGAAGTTAAGTAGTGGGCTTAGAATTAATAAAGCTGCTGATGATGCGTCAGGTATGGCAATTGCTGATAGTTTGAGAAATCAAGCAAATTCCCTTGGACAAGCAATTAAAAATGCTAATGATGGAATAGGTATTATTCAAATTGCTGATAAAGCGATGGATGAGCAAGTTAAAATTCTTGATACTATCAAAACTAAGGCTACACAATCTGCTCAAGATGGGCAAACTACTGATACAAGAAAAGCACTTCAAGCTGATATTACAAGACTTTTAGAACAGCTTGATAATATTTCAAATACTACAACTTTTAATGGACAAAGTTTACTATCTGGAAGTTTTACTAATAAAAAATTTCAAGTTGGTGCTTATTCAAATGAGACTATAAAGGCAAGTATTGGTTCAACTCATTCAGCTAAAGTTGGAGATGTTAGATTTGAAACTTCAGATGTTATTTCAGGTGGGGTTACATCAACTTTAACTTTTAGTGCAGTTGATGGACAAAATGATGTTTCATTAGAAAGTGTTGTAATTTCAACAAGTGTCGGAACAGGTATTGGAACTTTAGCTGAAACCATTAATAAAAACTCTGATAGATTAGGTGGAGTTAAAGCTTCTTGGACAAATGTAAATACATCAGTTTCTTCAGTTGTAGCAGGAGATTTAACAAGCATTAATATTAATGGAGTTGATGTAGGGTCAATCTCTGGTGTTGCAGCAAATGATTCTGATGGAAAATTAGTAAATGCTATTAATAGTGTAAAAGATTTAACAGGAGTTGAAGCTTATACTGATGAGAGAGGAAACTTAAATTTAAGAAGTACAGATGGTAGAGGTATAACTATTAGTGGTACTGGTATTGATACAGTAGCTGGATTTGCTACATCTACTGAAGAGAGTTATGGAAGACTTACTTTAACAAAATCTGGAGGTAAAGATATTGCTGTAACATCTGATACTGCATTAGGTGGATTTGATACTGCTAATGGTGTTAATGAAACTATTTTAAATTTAGGTTCTGTAAAAGGTACAATTGATAGTGCTACAGCTGACGCAATGGGTGCTTTTGAAAATACAAATGCTTCTAATATTGGTACACTTGGTGCAGGTGTTACTACTATGGCGGGTGCTATGAGTGTTATGAGTATTGCTGATGCTGCTATTAAACAATTAGATAGTCTTAGAAGTGATTTAGGTTCTGTTCAAAACCAATTAAATGTAACCGTTAATAATATTTCTGTTACACAAGTAAATGTAAAAGCTAGTGAATCTAATATTAGAGATGTTGATTTTGCAAGTGAATCTGCAAATTTCCAAAAGAATAATATTTTAGCTCAATCTGGAAGTTATGCTATGTCTCAAGCAAATCAAGTTCAACAAAATGTATTAAAATTACTTCAGTAAGAGTAGTCTTAGCTACTCTTATACCTTTTTTTTCTTTTTTTATTTTTATTAATTTTTTAAAACTTAATAATAAATCCTCTATCAAATCTAGCTAAATCTTTATAAAATTTTATGTTTTTAATTGTATATTTTTTAATATACTCTAAAATTTTATCTTTTTGGTCATATCCCATTTCACAAATTAAATATTTAATTTCTCTATTAACTGCTAAATCTATAATATCTCTTAAAATTTCATCCCCATTAACTCCACCAAAAAGTGCATTTTGTGGTTCATAGTCTAAATTTTTTTCTAATTTAAATTTATTTGAAATATATGGCGGATTTGAAATAATTAAATCAAATTTTTTATCTATATTATCAAGTAAATTTGAGTGGATAAATTTTATATCAACATTATGTTTTTTTGCATTTATTTTAGCGACTTCAATAGCTTTCTTTGATACATCTCCAGCTGTAATTTCAAAATTTTCTTTTAATTTTTTTAACATAATTGAGATAATGCCACTTCCAACACCAATTTCAACAACTTTCGTTATATCTTTTAATTTTAAAACTTCATCTATTAAAAGTTCAGTTTCAGGTCTTGGGATTAAAACTCTATTATCCACAAAAAACTCATTTGAGTAAAAGCTGACTCTATTTATAATATACTCTATTGGTTCGTAATTTTCTCGTCTCTTTATAAATTCAAAAAATTTATCTAAAATATTTTTTTCTAACTCTAAATCATCATTAGCAAAAAGATAAATTTTATCTTTTTGTAGCAGATATGATAGTAGGATCTGTGATTCATTTATTGGCTTTTCACTAGCTTTACTTAATTTTTTTTGAGCCTTTTCCAAAGCTTTTTTAATTATCAAACTCTTAATTTCCTTCGTTTTTCAAAGACTCCATTCTAAATCTAGTTAATTGAAATAGAAATTGATGTTGGTCTCTATAACCTATAATTCTACCAACTTTCTCTCCATTAGAATCTAAAAAGAAAAATGTAGGAGAGACTCTAGTTTTTAAAGATTTTGGATACTCATCATTTATACCATCAATTTTAACAGTATAATAGTATTTATTAAGAGTATTAATAACTTTCTCATCTTTTAGGGCATTTTTATTCATTTTTTTACAATATGTACAGTATGGACTATACATATATACAGCTATTAACTTATTTTGACCTTTAACTTTTTTTAAAGCATCATTTAAACTCAACCACTCTATATTGTTATTATTTGCAAATAGAGTTAGCGTTATAATAAAAAATAAAATTAACTTTTTCATATCCATTCCTTTTGTGTTTAATTTTTATTTAGTTCCAAAAAGTTTAAGCAATTTTATAAATGGTTCTTCATCAGTATAAATTTTAGTAAATTTAACCCCATTTTTTTTAAAATGATTATAGAGTTTTTTATCATTTTCAATAATAGCTTCTCTATACTTTTTAGTTGTATTTGGATTTAAATCACCCTCTAAAATTGTACTACTCTCTGGGTCAATCAGACTTAAAAAACCTAAATTAGGTGGGTTTTCTTCTAATCTATCTCTTATTATGATTGCTACTATTTCGTGTTTTTTATTTAAAAGTTTAAAATCGATATCTCCAAAAAAATCTGAAACTATAAAAACTAAAGATTTTCTTTTAACTCTCTTTAATAGATGATTTTTTAACTCTTCATAATTTGCTACTTTTTCTAATGGATTAAAATTTAAAATCTCTTCTGTCATTTTGTGAATACCAAAAAGCTTTTTTGTAGGTTTTATAAAAGAGTGTAATTTATCAGCAAATATGAATGAGCTAAATAGATCCGAATTTTTAATTGCAGAGTAGCCAATAATAGCTGATATTTCACCTATTAACTCTTGTTTAAATTTTTTTGTACCAAAATGAACACTTCCATTTAACATTGAAGCAACTACAACATTTAACTCTCGCTCTTCACGAAAAATTTTAACAAATGGTTTTTGAAGTTTGGCACTAATAATCCAATCTATCTTTTTAACATCATCTCCAATTTGATACTCACGAAGCTCGATAAAATCGTAACCTTCACCTTTAAAAATAGAAGCATTATTTCCACTTATTTCACTAAATACTTGTCGTTTTGTTTTAATTAATATTTGTTTTAATTGATTACTCAAGTGAAATCCTTTGTTATGGAATATCCACTTTTTCTAAAACTCTCTCCACTATCCAATCAGCAGTAATTCCCTCGGCTTCTGCTTCATAACTTAAAATTATTCTATGTCTTAAAACTGATTTTGCAATAAAAGCTACATCTACGGGTGAAACAAAATCTTTTCCTCTTAAGTATGCTACTGCTTTTGCTACTTTTGTTAAATTAATTGATGCTCTAGGACTTGCTCCAAATTGAATATACTTTTTAATATCAAGCCCATAATTTTCAGGCTCTCTAGTAGCAAATATCAAATCAATAATATATCGCTCAACCTCTTTATCCATATGAACTTTTTTAACTTCATTTTTTAATTTTAAAAGCTCATCTTTTGTTATAACTTGATTTATCGTCTCAAAAGAGTCATTTGCAACTCTATTTGCAATCTCTAACTCCTCCTCTTTTGTATTATAACCAACCACAACTTTTAACATAAATCTATCTAATTGTGCTTCAGGTAAGTTATAAGCACCTTCTTGTTCTACTGGATTTTGAGTAGCCATAACTAGAAATGGTAAATCAATTCTAAAACTTTCATCCCCTATTGTAACTTGTCTCTCTTGCATAACTTCAAGTAGGGCAGATTGAACTTTAGCAGGAGCTCTGTTTATCTCATCAGCTAAGAGTAAATTTGTAAAAATAGGACCTTGCTTAATTCTAAATTCATTATTTTTAGGGTCATAAATTTCAGCTCCAATAATATCGCTTGGAAGTAAATCAGGTGTGAACTGAACTCTCTTAAAATTAAGCCCTAAAGTTTTTCCTAACGCATTTACAGTTGTTGTTTTTGCAAGTCCAGGGACACCCTCTAATAGTATATGTCCATCACATAAAAGACCTATTAAAAGTCCATCAACCATATCATCTTGTCCAATAACAACTTTTTTAACTTCATCTCTTATAGTTTCAATTTTATTAAACATTTAGCCTCCAATTTTTTATAAATATAAATTCTTATTTATTAGTAACAACAACAAAAGTTAAATCATTTATCTCTTTATGTTCTTTAATAAATTTATTTAAATCATTTAACTCTAATTGTGAAATTTTATCTAATTCATCTTTAGAATAACCAATTTTTAAACCTCTATAAAACTCTTGAAATGTTTTTGATAATCTTTGAGAGAGAGTCTCATTTCTAAGTGGTTCACTTCCTAGTAGAAACTTTTTAGCACTCTCTAACTCTTTTTTTGTAACTCCATCTTTTACAAACTCTTTTATTAATTCTCTTACAACTTTTATAGCTTCATCTTGACTCTCTAATTTAGTTTGTAGATGACCACTAAAATAACTATGGCTCTTATTTATGTTAGTTCTTGAATAAGCAGAATAAGCTAAACCTCGCTTAACTCTAATCTCTTCCATCATTCTACTACCAAATCCACTACTACCTAAGATGAAAGCTGAAACTTTTGCTTTATAAGTGTCACTATCTTTTGTGTTAATAGAAAATGGAGCTCCAAAATATACATAAGCTTGTTTAGTATCCTCTTTTATTACTTTAATAAACTCTTTTTTATCTGAAATTTTTAAATTTGTAGTTAATTTTTTAGGTTCTCCACTATCTAAAACATTTAAAATAGTTTTTGCATAATTTTTAGCTTCACTTAAATTCAAATCTCCACCAACTACAACAATAACACACTCTTTAATTAAATGCTTATTTAAAAACTTTTTTATATCATTTAGTTTCATAGATTTTATGCTCTTAATTGTTCCAGATGATGGCTTTTGAATGAGAGTGTCTTTAAATAATTTATCTTTTAAATTAATATTTGCAATATAGTCATAATCACTCTCTTTTCTCATTAAATTACCAATTGTCATATTTTGAATTTTACTAAAAGCGTCTTCACTTAAATTTGGATCTAGTAAAAGTTCTTTTAAAAAGCTAACAGCACTCTCAAATTCACTTTTTAGTGAGTGAACTTCTAATACAAAAGTTTCAACCCCTGCACTAGCAGATAGTGAAATTGCTTTTGCTTCAAGCTTTTTAGCAAATCCAATTGAACCATCTTTTTTTGTTCCCTCATTTAATATTTTTGAACTCATTTGTGCTAAACCACTTATATTTCCATCATTTATAGCACCACTATTTTGAAAAACAATTTGCATATTTGCAATTGGTAAACTATTCTCTTGTTCAAAAATTATTGGAATATCAACTCCACTAACTTTAATACTCTCTACAACTGCACTCATTAAAACCCCTTGAATAAAAAATATAAAAATTAAAACTCTCATTTAAGCACCTTGCTTATTTTTTTATGTAATTATACTTAAAAAATAGGATTTTTTCTTAAAGTTGAAAAAGTTGAAAAATTTAATTAATTTGTAGATAATAATAAGTATTAATGGTACCAAAGAGGGGACTTGAACCCCTACGAGCAAAGCTCACCAGATTTTGAGTCTAGCGTGTCTACCATTCCACCACTTTGGCAAATAAAGAGAGTAAAAAACTCTCTTTTTATTTATTTAGTAGCTTCTCTATTTGCAACAGCTTCTTTTAATTGTTTACCAACTTTAAATTTTGTAACTCTAGTCTCTTTGATATGAACTATTCTATCAGTTCCAGGAACTTTTGTATCTCTTGCTGCTCTTATTGCAGTTGAAAATGTACCAAAACCTATAAAGTTTACACTGTCTCCACTTTGAAGTGTTTCAGTAACAGCTTCTAATACTGAATCTACGGCAACTTTTGCATCTTTTTTTGTTAGGTTACTTTTTTCTGCAACAATATCTACAAATTCAGATTTTTTCATTATTTTATCCTTGTTAAAAAATATAATTAAATTCTACACTCTTTTTTCAAAAAATTCAATTCTTTTTTTAAAAAATAGCCAATTTATAGGGGATTTGCTTATTTTTTTTAAATTTTATTGAATTTATCAAAAAAGGAGAGCTTTTTGCTTGTTAAATAATAAAAGATTGCTTATTATTAAAGGAGAAGCGATGAGAGTATCATTTAATGCATCATACGATAGATTTTCAGTAAATAATTCAAATATTCAGCAAGGTTTTAATAAAATTTTCAATGAACAATCTAGTGGAAAAAAAATTCAGTTTGGACACGAAGACACATCTGTTTTTATTGATACTTTAAGACTTGAGTATGAAGTTACTACTTTTTCTCAAACGAAAGATATTAGTAATAAAGCAAAAATGTTTTCGGACAATACAGATTCAGTATTAAATGAATTTACAAAAAATTTAGAAACATTTAAAACAAAACTCTTAACAGCTGGAAATAATATTCAATCAAATGAGAGTAATGAAGCGTTAGTTAAAGATTTAAAAACGATAAAAGATCATCTTCTTAATTTATCCAATACCTCTATTAATGGAAAATTTATATTTTCAGGTTCTGCAATTTCAAGAAAGCCAGTAAATAGTGATGGAAGTTATAATGGGAATGCTGAAAGTTTAAATGCAAAAGTTGGTTCACAAGTTGAACTTCCTTATAATTTAGACGGAGAGACTCTACTATTTGGAAATGACATAGATTTTAAGAGAAAAATTTCAACTAATACAAAACATTACAACTTAACTGAACTTTATCCTAGAACTATGGACGGACTTGATGATCCAAATAATCTTTCTGAAGAAGTATTTATTAAGGGAAATGATACTATTAGAGATTTAGTAGGGGATAATGACCAAATAGACGATAATCAATCAGATACAACTTTTTATTTAAGAGGAACTAAGACTGACGGTACTAGATTTAAAGAGAAATTTAATATTAAACCAACTGATACAGTTGATGATTTAACACAAAAAATTGAAGAGGTTTATGGAAATACCGCTACAAATACTCTTGTGGATGTAAATCTTAATGAGTGGGGAGAGATAGAGATTACAGATAAAACAAATGGTAGAAATTTAATAGATTTTCATATGGTGGCTGCAACTGATTTAAGTGGTGGTGGCGGTGCTGATGCAAATAATATTGAACAATTAAATGGTTTAAGTGTAGAGGATGCCATTGATAGTAGTGGTGGAAGTCTGAAAAACTATAATGGTGTAGTAATTACAAGTTTCATTAAAAGTGGTAGTGATGCTTTAAGTTTAGATGGAACTAAAGATACTCTAGGAGTTAATTACGACAAGACTCTATTTGTAAAAGAGGATTCATATCTTAAATCAAATGTATCTCAAGTTACAATAAGTGATAATGCATTTGCTACAACTAAAACAAAAATTTCTGAAGTTGCAGGAGATTTAAATGGCAAGAGTACAGCTTTTGCATATAGTGGAAAAAATATAAATGGTGGTGCTATAAATGGTACAATTAATTTAAATGGATTGACAGGAGATACTCCAAATGGTGATATAAATGAAGTTACATATCAACAACTATTAAATGAAATTGCAAAAGCTGTAAGTGGTGAAGATAATATCACAGAAGCTAGAAAAAATGTGGATGTATATTTAGATGAGAAGGGTAAAATAACTATTAGAGATTTAACAAATTCAAATAATACTGCTATGGATTTCTCACTTTATGATAGCACAACAGATAATTTTGGAACGAATCTAAATTCTACTCTAATTTTTAATGCAAATAATGCCTTGACGCTAGATGAGCCATCCTCAAACTTTTTTGCTCAATTAGACGAAGCCATTGAAGCTGTTGATTTAATGTTATATAGAGCTGATGGAGATGATCCACTAGCTGGTAGAAATATGGGTATTCAGAACTCTATTAGTTCGATTGATCATTTAATGAAGCACGTTGAAAAAGTACACACAACAGTTGGAGCTCAAAGTAGAGCATTGCAATACTCAATTGAGAGACAAGAGACTATGATTGTAAATGCTAAAACTTTGCAAAGTGAAGTTCTTGATAGTGATGTTGCAGAGACCTCTCTTAGATTACAGCAATTAACCTTGAATTATCAAGCAATGATGTCTTCTATTTCAAAAGTGAATAGCTTATCACTTGTTAATTATATACAATAAGGATATAAATGAAAAATTTACCAAATTGCCCCAAATGTAATAGTAATTATACTTATGAAGACATGAGTTTATATATATGTCCAGAGTGTGCACACGAGTGGTCACAAGAGGAATCAAAAGATGAAAAAGAGTTTACAGTAAAAGATTCAAATGGAAATATTTTAAGAAGTGGTGATGATGTGACTGTTATAAAAGATTTAAAAGTAAAAGGAAGCTCATCTGTTGTAAAAGTGGGTACTAAAATTAAAAATATTAGATTAGTAGAGAGTTCAGATGAGCATAATATAGATTGTAAAATAAAAGGAATAGGAGCTATAAAAGTTACTCCTAAATATGTAAAAAAATCATAATATTATTTTTTTATTTTTCCATTAATAGATGAGAATTAATTGACTTTTCACCTTTTTTAGTTTCAATTTTTTCATACTCTCCATTATTTAAAAGCTCATAAGATAAAATATTATCATTTATTTGAATTTTTAAAATTTCATATAGTCTTTTAGCAATATTTTCATCTAAAATTGGAGTCATTAATTCAACCCTTCTATCTAAATTTCTAGGCATTAAATCTGCACTTGCAATAAAAACTTTAGGATTTGAGTTTTTAAAATAGTAAATTCTTGTGTGTTCTAAATATTTTCCAATAATTGATATAACTCTAATATTTTCACTAACTCCTTTTATATTTGGTCTAATTGCACAAATTCCTCTAATTATTAAATTAATTTTAACTCCTGCCATACTTGCATGATATAGAGCTTGTATTATCTCTGGATGAATAAGTGCATTTGCTTTTGCAATAATTTCACCATCACTCTTTTTATTAGTTTCAGCTTCAATTAATTTAAGTAAATTCTGCTTTATTTGAGTTGGTGCCACAAATAGAGTATTTAAATTAGTCCCTTTTAAAAACCCCGTTAAGTGATGAAAAAATTTTGTTGCATCTTTTGTTAATATATCTCTGCTTGAAAAGAGTGAAATATCAGTATAAATTTTAGCAGTAGATGGATTATAATTTCCAGTTGATAGATGCACAAATTGTTTTAAACCACCGCCTTTATCCCTTTTAATTACAAGTGCAACTTTTGCGTGAACTTTAAGTCCTGTAATTCCATAAATTACGTGAGCCCCAGCCTCTTCTAACGCTTTTGCCCAATTTAAATTATTCTCTTCATCAAATCTAGCTTTAAGCTCAATCATAGCAGTTACTTGTTTTCCTTCAAGTGAAGCGTTAATAAGTGATTTTACAATTGGAGAATTTGCTCCAACTCTGTAAAGTGTCATTTTAATAGCTAAAACATCAGAGTCTTTTGAAGCTTCATCAATAAAAGTTACAATAGGATCAAAACTATCATAAGGGTGAAAAAGCATTACATCTTGTTTGGAAACTATATTCATAATAGGTTGATTTGTATTAAACGGAGCTAGTGTTTTTGGTTTGACATTTGGAAGAGTTAAGTGTGTAAATTTTTTATTTCCAACAATTTGCCAAAGTGTTCCCAAATTTAAAGGAATTGAAAACTCATAAATATCTTGTTCGTTGATATGAATATGTTTTTTTAAAAACTCTAATAAATCTTTATCTTTATTTTTTCCAAAATCAAGTTTAACAAAATTTCCCTTTCTTCTAAGTCTTAAACTTTTTTCTAAAATATCCATAAAATCATCAGCTTCCTCCTCTTCGATTAACATATCTGCATTTCTAGTAACTCTAAATGTAGTGGAACTTATAAGTGTATGTGATGGAAAAATATCACTAATAAATTGTTCAACTAGGCTCTCTATTGGAATATAAATTCCATTTGAAATTTCAATAAATCTAGGTAAAATTCTAGGGATTCTAACTAATCCATATTTTATATTTTCGTTATCTCTAAGCTTTACAACAAGTCCAAAACTTAAATTATTAAAGTGTGGAAATGGATGTGTTGCGTCAATTGCAATTGGAACAATTACAGGAAAAATATTATCAAAAAAGTAATTTTCAGCACTATTTTGGAGTTTTTTATCTAATTCTTTAAATTTTTTAAGGACAATTCCCTTTTTTTCTAATTGAAAAAATATATCTTTGAAAGTTTTTTCTACTTCTATAAATTCAGCTTTTAAATAACTTCTAATTTTGCTTAATTGTTCAAATGGGGTTAATTTATCAATTCCACTAACACTAATTCTTTCTCTATATAACTCTTTTAATCCAGCAACTCTAATCATATAAAACTCATCTAAATTAGTCCCATAAATTGCTATAAATTTTAATCTTTCAAGTAAGTATGAACTCTCTTTTTTCGCTTGTTCAAAGACTCTTGTGTTAAATTTAAGCCAAGATAATTCTCTATTTATATAAAGTTTTGAATCTTTTAAATCAATCATTATTTAATTTTCCTCTTTTTTTAATAAAGTTTAACAAAGAATAGTGACGAAAAAGTTTAATTTAATTAACTATTAACTACAAATAAATATAATAAAGCTTTTAATTTATTAAAAACTTTAAGGAGAAAGTGTGAAAATTTTTAAGTTATACTCTCTTATTTTATTATTAATTTCAAGCTTAAGTGCTAGTGAATCTCAACTCTCTGATGCTGCGATGGCTGGTGATTTAACAACAGTTAAATCTTTAACTAATGGTGATATTAGAGATGCTCAAGGCAGAACACCTCTTTATGTGGCAAGTTGTTATGGTCATACAGATATAGTTGAGCATATGCTTTCAATTAATTACGATATAAATGCGATAGATTTAAGTGGAGCATCAGCACTTATGTGTGCTATTTGGAATAATCAAGTTGAAGTTGCAAAATATCTAATTAATAGAGGTGCTGATATAAATGTTAAGAATAGATGGGGAAATACAGCTTTAAAACAAGCTAGATTTAAAGGCTTAAATAAACTTGAGGGACTATTAGTTATGAAAGGTGCAGTAGAGTGATTTTACTCTATTTGTATCTATCTAGTTAAAAAGAAATAGAGTGGATACTCACCTAGTGAAAAAGTTACTTTAACTCCCTGCTTTTTATCAACTGAAGATTTTATCTCTTTTAGTGAAGAGTAAGACTTAGGCAGAGATATGTTTACGTGAAGGTCTTTTTCTTCTAAAAGAGCTTTTGCACGACCTCCGATAATATTTGCAAACTCTTTCATAGCATCTTTTAACTCTTCGTCATCGTCAGTCTCTTCAAAAAACATTGAATCATAAGCTTTTTGTGCAAATGTTTTAGGAAAGAGTAGTAAAATAATCCCATCTAATTTACCATCAAAGTTGATATAACTTGCCATTAAAGAGTTATCAGTTATATCAAAAACACACATTTTAGAATTCTCTTTTTTAGCCTTAATATCAATCATTGATTCAAAAGTTTCAATTGTTGAGTTTATAAAAATTGGTAATTGTTGAACCAGAGTTTTTGTTAATTTTTTAGCTCCATCTAAATGTGCCTCTTTTATTTTTTCAGTTCCTAAAGATTCTTTAATATCTTCACCAAAATATGGATAATAGATATTTTTCATAGCAACTGAATAACTACTTTTTTGTTTAATTTTTTTTAAATATACTCCATAATTACTTAGTCCAACACCAAAAAATCCTCTACTAATTATTTCAGCTAATATCTTTTCTCTTTCTCTTTTATCCTTTTCAAATAGTACAACTGTATCACCTTTTTCTAAGTGTAATTTATTTAAAAAAAATAACATTGTATCTTCTGTCTCAAAAAGACCAACTCTTCCACCTTTTGTGATAGTTTTTAAAAGCTTAAAAACATCTTCAGAGTAATCACTAAAACCAACTTTTATTTTTAAATCATTCTCTATAAACTTTAACTTTTCATATAATACGTTTAATCCAGTACCATTACATTTTTTAACATCTTTAAGAGAAAATAAAACAGATTCTATTTTCATATTTTTTGCTAAACTATAATTTAAATTTACACTACTTACAAATCTTTTTGCACTTGGTTGGTCTATATTATCATTAACTTTATAAATTGCTATACCTCTATCTATTAAAACTTTATTTTGCATCTAAACCCTTTTTTGAAATATAGTAACTAATTGAACTTTTACCAAATTTTTTCTTTTTTTTCAACTCTAATTGACCAATTTCTTTTGGTAAATCAAGGAAACTCATATGCTCAATTATAACTTCTTTTATAATTTCTATTGGTATACTTTTAATGAATTTTAAAGATTTTTCATAAATATCATTCATACTATCTCTATACGAAAATGGTGGGTCAAAATAGAAATAAGCTTCTGTTTTATCTCTTTTTAACTCACTGATAACTTCGCTTAACCTCTCAAAGCTATCACCTAATATTGCTCTAGCATTTAAAATATTTAAAGATTTAATATTATTTTTTAGTACTTTAAAAGAATCTGTATCTTTCTCTAAAAAATAGATACTTTTAGCACCTCTACTAATAGCTTCAATTCCAATAGAACCACTTCCTGCAAAAACTTCTACAAATGTAGTGTCAATAATATCAAATTGAAGAGTATTAAATAGAGATTCTCTTAAAACAGTTTTTGAACTTCGAGTAACTTCGAGTGAGGGCAACTCTATATTTTTACCTTTTAATTTCCCAGCTATTATTTTTGTAACTAGTTTTCCTTTTTTATCTCTCATAATGCCCCTTGATAGTTATTAATAGTTTCTCTACAAACTCTCTTGTAATATCTTCAATTTGAACTTTTAAATTATCATTGCTATTTTTATGTACAATATTCTCATTATAAAATTTTTCAATTGCAGTTAAAAGTTTAGATTTAGAAAAAGGTTTTTTTAAATAAGATTGATTACTACTATTTGAGATAAAAAGTAAAGGTTTATTAACTTTAAATAATTTATCTGAAATTAAAAAATCGCAATTTTTATCTGTACTTTTAAACTCTTTTAAAAATATTTCTAAACTTTTTTGCAAAAGTACAGAATCACAATCTATTGTTATTTTCAACTTTAAAAATCCTTTTTGGTAAGATTTTAACTAAATAATGTTAAAGATTATTTAAAATATATAGATTATATTTTATAATGTTTTTTATTAAATTAAAAAATATCATAAAAATATCATTTTTATTTGCTAAAATATAAAAACCATTAAATTTATGAATTTAAGAAATAGGAGTGTTATTATGGATAAGTTATTCAATTCTATTACTATTTTATATGTTGAGGATGATGAATTTACAACTGAAATGATTAAAAGAAGAATAGGTAGTAAATTTTTAAACTTTCATTATGCAAAAGATGGTAAAGAGGGGCTTAAACTATACAAAAAATATACTCCAGAGATAGTAATTACAGATTTATATATGCCAAACATTAATGGATTAAATATGGCAAAAGAGATGAAAAAAATCTCAAACGAAGTAAAAATAATTATTACTACTGCTTATTCTCAAGAGGATTATTTAATGGAAGCGATAGATATAGGAATTGATGCATATATAAAAAAACCTATTGAACCAATAAAATTATTAGATAAAATTAAAGAGTATGTTTTAGTTATAAATCATAAAAAAGAGATTGAAGAGAAAAATAAAATACTTATAAATAATGCTTTAATAGTTGCTAAAAGTGAAATTTTACAAGATATTGCACATCATTGGAGACAACCTTTAAATCTATTGGCTATACTACTCCAAAACTATCAGTTAGATTTAGATTTAGGAGATATAAAAGTAAAAGAGGCAAAAAATGTTATATCAAAATCATTAGATACGATAAATTCTCTATCAAGTACAATTAATTTTTTCACTACATCATTTAAACAAAATCCTAATACAAAACTAGATATAAAAAAACTTTTTTTAAATATTGCTGAACTCTTAAAGGCCACTATGTTAGATTATAATATTAAATTAAATTTTGAATCTGAAGATAATTTATATGTTTATGGTTTAAAACAAGAATTTATTCAAGTAATATTAGCGATTTTAAATAATGCAAAAGAGGCTTTTATTATTAATAATATTGAAAATAATAGATTAATTGAAATTAATATTATATCAGTAGATAAAAATATAACTATTGAAATTAAAGATAACGCAGGTGGTATAAAAGATGAAATAAAAGGTGAAATATTTAATCCATATTTTTCAACTAAAAGAGATATGAATGGAACTGGACTTGGATTATATATTGTTAAAATAATTATTGAAAAATCATTAAAAGGAACGATATCACTAGAGAGTAAAAATAATCAAACTGTGGTTACTGTTAGTATTCCTAGTTATTGCGAAGATTGACCAAAAATTAAAAAATTTATTGATTTTATTTTTAAATTTATTAATTTTAGTATAATAGGTTTATATAAAAGTGAAAAGGAATTCTATGTCTTCTCATACTGACTTAATGAAAGCTTTATTAGCAACATTTATAGAGTTTTACAAAAATAATCAATCTACAATAAAACAAAGTACAATAACTATTGATAACTCTTTTTTTGAAGAGTTAAACAATCTCTTAGCTGATATTGATGATGATAAAAAGAAAAATATGATTAAAATTGCATCTAAGAGAGGATTAAAATTAAATCCTAAAGATGTAGTAATGGTTACAAATAGTAAAATTGTAATTAAAAAATTTATTCCTCCAAAGCCAAAATTAACTCCAACTCAAAAGATACAACAATTTAAAAAAGTATTCCCTACTCAATCAATTAATAAAGCCCTAGAGTATATTGTATCAGAGTTAATGAAAAATGATTTTGATTTTTCAAAAATTTCAAATGTCTATTTTATGGAAAATTATCAAAAATTAATTAAAAAATGGGTTTATGATGTAATAAAACATAATTTTGATGATGAAGATGCTGAAACAATAGAGTTGTATATAGCTTATGTGTTAAAAAATTACACTTCAAATATTATGAATTTAATCTCTGAATATTTAATTGAACTATTAATTGAAAAAGATGAGAATGCTTTGAAATTTATAGCTTATTATGATGGTGATGTTGAAGTTGATGAGAGAGATAAAAAGAAGTATTTGAAACCTATTATGTGTGATAAAAATGGATCAAAGTGGAATAATTCAAATGTACTACCTGTAATAATCCAACATAAAAAAGATAAAGATGGAATTATACGCAAGAAAAAAGATGTTAAAAAGTTAGAAATTGATTTAAATGAGTTAAGCGTTAAAGTTGATGAGTTAAATTCAGAACGAGAAAAATTAGAAAATAGATGGGAAGAGTTAGTAAATGGTAGTGATAATTTATCAAAAAATATTGCAAAATCTCAAAATAAATTAACTCAATTAAAATCTCAACAAAATTCAAACGAAAATGAAGTTAAGAGTGTTTCAGTAGATATAAAAAATATGATGCGAGAAGAGGAGAGTATTTTTAAAGAGAAAAAAGAGACAAGTGATAGGTTAGCAGTAGTTAGAGATCAGCTTAAAACTTTTAGAGATAAGAAAAAGTTAGCTGAAGAGATGCTTTATGATGATAAGAAAAAATTAAGAGCATTATTAAAGTCTCAAGAATCTATTTCTGAAAAAAATGAGTTAGTTTTAAGTGCAATTATTTTGACTTTGACCAAACAGAGAACTCCTCAATAATTAAAATATATTATTCCCAAATTCCCTCTATTTTGGTATCACATTTTGTACATTTGCTATCTTTTAAAATATTTTTTATAACATCAAAGTTTTTTCTCAAAATTAAACTCTCTTCACACTTTGGGCAATATGTTTCGCTAGGAACTGGAATATTTCCTAAATAGATATATTTTAAACCAGCTTTTACACCAATTTCATAAGCATCTGTAAGTGATTTTAATTTAGTTGGTGAGTGTTTATCCATTTTATAATCAGGGTGAAATGCACTTAAGTGCCAAGGAATATGTGAGCCTAACTCGTTTACAATAAATTTTGCAATCTTCTCTAACTCTTTTGGATTTGAATTTATTTCATCAATTACTAAAGTTGTAATTTCAACCCATATTCCATTCTTTAGCATTAATTTTAGAGAATCTTTTAACTCTTCAAGTCCCCCTTTTAAGATTTTTTTATAATACTCACTATTAAAAGATTTTAAATCTACATTAATAGCATCAACCCAATCTCTCATATCCTCTATTACTTCTTTAGATTCAAACCCATTTGAGACAAATATATTTTTTAAATTATACTCTTTAGCTAAAAGTCCAACATCTTTTGCATAAGGGTAAAAAATTGTAGGTTCGTTGTAAGTATATGAAATTGATTTACACTCATACTTTAGGGCAAGTGCAACCATTTGCTCTTTTGTAACTATTGTATTTGTATCGATATTATGCTCTTGTGAAATTTTCCAATTTTGACAAAATGGACATTGAAAATTACACCCAACTGTTCCAAAAGAGAGAGAGGTAGTTGAGGGTAAAAAGTGATAGAGTGGTTTTTTCTCCACAGGATCTACATTAATTGTACTTGGATGATTATAAACTAAATTTTTAAATTTTCCATTTTCATTTTTATTAACTCCGCAAATCCCAACTTGTTTCTCTTTTAATTCACAATAGTGGCGACACAATTGACACACTACTCTATTTTTTTCATCTATTTTATAATAATTCACTTCTTCTCCTTGAATTAAATTTTTAATCCTAAAAGGGTAATATCATCAGTTTGTAAATTATCTGTACTATAATCTGCTAATGTATCTTTTAAAATTTTCTTTTGAGCATCAAATGGTTTTTTAAAATTTTCTCGAAGTAATTTTTGAAATCTCTTTTTTCCAAATATATAATTTCTCTCTCCACCTATTTGGTCTAAATAGCCATCAGTAGTTAAATATATATAAGTGTCATTTGATACATTGATAGTATGTTCTTGAAACTTATAATTTACATCAGAGCGTTTATATCCAATAGAGTGTCTACAACCTTTTATCATATTTATTTTATTATTTTGAATAAAAAATAGAGGAGTTTTAGCACCAGAGAATTTAACTATATTTTTCTTTTTATTATAATATAAAACTCCACCATCAAATCCAGCATTTGAGATAGATTCTCTACTATCTTGCTTTAAAAGATATTTTATACTTTTATTAAAAATTGATAGAATTTCAGCAGTATTTACTTCATTATTACTATTTATAATTTTAGATACAACTTCTCTCTCTATTGCTTTGACAAGCATAGTCACAAATGCACCAGGCACTCCGTGACCAGTACAATCAATTACCAATAATAGACATCCTTTATCATTTGGTAACTCTTCAAATAGATATATATCGCCACCGACTATATTTCTCGGTTGCCATATAATAAAAAAATCTCTAAAATAGTGTTTAAAATCTTCACTTTTAGGCATTAGAGTGTGTTGGATTAAAGACGCATACTCAATTGAATCTGTAACTTTAGTGTGCATCTCTTTCATCTCTTTATCTCTAGTGTTAATCTCTTTGATCATTGAGTTAAATCCATCATTTAAATCTCTAAATTCATCAAATCTATTTAAATTAATTTTCGTATCATATTTTTTACTCTTTGAAATATAATTCATAATATCTACTAATTTAAACATAGGTTCTGTAAATATTTTTTCTACTTTTGTGGATAGATAAATTATTAATACTAGAGTAAATATAATAATAATAGTTTGAATAATTGTTAAGTTAATTAACTTCTCTTTTAGTAAATTAGTATTAGAGATAACTTCAAAAATTCCAATAAATTGATTATCTAAAATAATAGGGACTAAAACAATAACTCTATCCCAATTTATCACTTTTATAATTTCTTTATTTTTAACAAATTTATCTTTATAGTTAGGAATAATTTCTATATCACTACTATCTAATTTATAAGAATTAGAGGTATATGAAGCAAATTGTGTAAAACTTTCATCATAAACTTTAGCTGATAAAATATTTTCATTAATTTTAAAAGGAGCAATTATTTTATTAGCACTCTCTTCATCCATAAACATAATAGCTGGTTTAATATTTTCACTACTTATCATAGAGAGTTGTGTTAAAGATTCAATGTAACTCTTTTTTTCTAAATTATATGTATAGTAAAAAAATATAATAGATGATATAAATAGTGCAATAGCTGCACTTAAACTAAGTAGCAAAATTAATTTTATACGAATAGAGAAAGAGTTAAAATTCATATTTGAGCCTAAAATAGTAAAATGCTCCATTAAATCCAAATGGTGAGTATTGTGAATATGGTATAATTGAATCTCCTGCGAAAATCTCATTTTTACTATCTTCCCATTTATCAGGATATATATCAAATAAATTATGACTACCAATAGCAATATTGAATTTATCATTTAATTGATAAGATATGTCTATATCAGTAATCCACTCTGCACCAAATTTTTGATAAAACTCTTCACTAACTAAGTGTTGAAAAGTTCCATATCTATTTAAATTTAGTGCTATATTTAAATTATTTAATTCATAATTTGTTAAAATTTTCATACTACTACTTGGTTGTCCATCTTCTATTCTTCCTCTCGCAGGAAAACCGATAATTATATCATCTCCTTTAGCACCAAGAATATCTGGAGGATTATTAATGCTTAAAATTCTATTTTTTGTATAGTTATACCAAATACCAAAATTTAATTTTGAACTGTTTTCTAAAGTATAATTATAATTTGCTCTTAAATCAAATCCATCTGTTTTACTTGAAATTGCATTTGTAAAAAACCTAGCTTTTCCTATTTTGTAAGTATCAAAAATATTTTGAACTTCATCTGAAATTGCACTGTCAATATTCTCTGATAGTATTATTCTATCATCTATTTTTGTATAAAAATAGTCAAGTGTAAAAGATAAATTTGAGTTTGGCTGATAGATAAAACCTGTTGTAAAATGTTTTGATTTTTCAGGTTTTAAATCTTTTGCACCTAAAGCTTTAGCCAAAGGGTGATCTACTCCAAATGTTCCAGTCTCATATAAATTATCTACCGTAAACACAGTTGTGGTTGCATTAAAATGGTTTTGAGAAAGTGAAGGAGCTCTAAAACCAGTACTAAATGAGCCTCTAAGTGATAAATCATTATCTGTTTTATGAAGTAGTGCAATTTTTGAATCAATAGTTGAGCCAAAATCTGTATAATACTCATATCTTGAAGCACCATTAATTGATAGTTTTTTTGTTAATTGATAATTAATATCTAAATATAAGGCATAATTTTGTCTATTCTCATCAATTTCATTCTCTTCTCTAAATCCAGGAAAACCTTGTGAGCCACCTATACTATTCTCATTACCTATAATATAAGATTCTCTATCTCCAGCTTCAATTCCAAAATTTTCATATCTAATTTCAGTTCCACCAGAGATATTAAAGTTTGAAAACTTCTTTGATAAATCTAAATTTATACTATTTTGTAAATAGTTTAACTCTCCATTATAAAATGATGTTGGAGATTCTAAGCCTAAAGATTTATTTAAAGAATCTCTTAAATAATATCCCATTTCATTATAACCAATTGTGTTACTTAAATCCCACTTAATACTATTTTCTGTAAAGCCATTCATACCTAAAGTCAAAGAGTAATCAAGAACTTTTGTTGAAATTAGAGGTAAAAATCCATCAGGATATATCTCAATACTATTTCTATCATCTACCGCCCTTCTTCTATATGCACCAGCTTCGCTATCTCTTTTATTTAAAAGAGAGTGTATATAGTAACTATTTCCATTCTCTTGTGGAATATCTGCATTTAAAACTAAAATTAAATCTTTAGCATCAGAATCACCATACCTCATATTAACACTTGGTTCTAAATTATTTTTAATATTTCCATTTGGATATTGTACTCTTGAATCAACTCCAGCCCTATTTGTAGGATTTCTATCTCTACTCTCTAGTGTAATATTTAAAAATCCATCATATTTTAATGGAATCGAATAAAATAGATCACTTTGATATACTCTACCATCGCCCTCTTTTGTCTCTCCAATTGTAGAACTAAATTGATTTTTATATCCATCAGCTTTTAAGATTATATTTATAACCCCTGCAATTGCGTCAGAGCCATATTGTGCGGCTGCTCCATCTCTTAGTATTTCAACTCTATCAATTGAGTGTAATGCTATTGTATTTAAATCAACTCCACTTGAGCCTCTTCCAATTGAGTTATTTACGTGCATAAGTGCAGTTGTATGGACTCTTTTTCCATTTATTAAAACTAAAATTTGGTCTGGATTTAAACCTCTTAATGTAAAAGGTCTTTGATGGTCACTTCCATCTCTAATAGAGACTCTAGGATAGTTAAAACTAGGGATAAATCTTTGTAATACTTTAGTCAATTCAGTATAACCAGTTTTTTCTATCTCTTTGGAAGTTATGACATCAATTGCAACAGCACTATCATTTAAAGCCCTTGATTTATCTCTTGAGCCAACTTCAACATTTGGTTCTAACTCTAAATTTAATAACTCATTTAAACTTTTATTATATAAATCATCACTAGTTGCACTTAATATTGTTGTAACTAAAATAGAGAAAGTTGATAGCAACTTTAAATTTTTCAATTTTTAGCCCCTTTTATAACTTCTGAAATATTTAGAAATGATGAACTTATTTTTAAATTTGCCTCTTTTGATGCTTCATTATTAATTTTAAATCGAACCCTTCGCATTATAAAATTAATTTGTATCATTCCACCTCTTTGTGCAAACCCTTTATTGTCACTAACTGTCAAAATAGAGTTCTCTTTTGCATAATTTAAAATTTTCTTAATATCTTTTTGATTTTTTATAGTTATAAATACAATATTACTATCTTTTATATTTTTTATATCTTTAATTGAAGTTACATAATTTAATTCAACCGGTTTATCGTGAATTTTTTTATTTCCATATAATTTATCTAACTTATCATCAAAAGGGTTATTGTCTATAATTGTAATTATAAATTTATCTCTACCTTTATTAGGCCAAGTTACAAATTTTGAAAATCTTCCAATAAATACAGCTTTTAAATCAATTTCAGAATTAAAAGCATTGAGTAGTGTTGGAATAGATAGACTTAAAATTAATAAATATAATATTGTTTTTTTTAGCATTATAGTTAATCCTTTTTTTAATAATTTAGATATTATATTATAATACAAATATGAAAAATAGTTGTATAATTTGAGGGAATTTTAATGAGAAAAGTTTTTATTTTATTATTAGTAGCAATTATAAGTTATGCTAAAACTCCAAATACTTTAGAGACAGAGTTTAAAATGTTATTAGAGAAGAGAGTTAAAGGCTTTGAATCTGCTGGTGGGATTATTGCTATTAATTTAGATAATAGTGATTATATATACTCTTATGGTTGTGCAAAATTAAGCACTAAAGCTATGAAAAATGGAATTGATTATAATAAATGTGAAGAGAATATGACTTCTAATCATAAATTTAAAATTGGAAGTATTACAAAAACTGTTTCAGCAAATATAATTTTAAATTTAATTGCCCAAAAAAAATTAAATTTTGATACTAAAGTTAGCGAAGTGTTAGATTTAAATATGTCTAATTATGATTTAAATGAAATTACTATTAGTGAACTTTTAACTCATACAAGTGGATTATTTAATTTAACAAATAGCAAAAAATGGTTTAAGGCATATATCTATAACCCTACTAAAAAGTTTACTATTAATGAATTATTTAAAATGGTTGATTTAGAAAAAGGCAAAGATGGCTTTAAATATTCAAATTCAAACTATCTATTTTTAGCTAAAATTATAGAAAATATTACAGGTAAAAGTTGGGAATATAATGTTGATAAAATATTAACTAAAGCTTTAGGAAAACATAATTTTATAATTTCAGATATACAAAAAGATGAATTTAATATAGATAATTTAGCAAATGGTTATATTCAAATGGATTATTATGATTCTATTTATAATACAAATTTTTCAAGTGATGATATTATATATGATGATAGAAGTAAATTACATCCATCTTTTATTTGGGCGACAGGTAATTTAATCACAGATATAAAAGGACTTAATAGTTGGATTAAGATAATTGGTGAAGGGAAGTTATATAAAAAAGAGTTTTTTAATAAAAATATAAAAGATACATCAAAATATATTAAAACAAAATATTTTAAAATGGGTTATGGAATAGGTTATGACGAGGATTTAAATGCACTTTTTCATTTAGGTTCTATTGATGGATATAATTGTATTATTATGTATGGATTTAATTCTAATAGTTCTATTTCAACTTGTTTTAATAGTAAAATTATTAATTCAAAAAAACCTTATCCGCTTAAATTATTAACAGAAGATATTTTAAATTTAATAGAAGCTAAATAGTGTTTTTATTAAATTTTTTTACTCAAGAATCAAAAATTAGTAAATGGAGAGTTATTTTTGCTATGGCTATTATTTCAGGAATTGCAAATGCAGTTTTATTAGGGATTATAAATGTAGCAGCAGAGATGGCATCAAATGAAAATGTTAATTTTAGATTTTTAGTTCTCTTTATGATAGCTTTTTTGATTTTTTATATAGCAAAAAGATTTGCATTACTAAAATCAACTGAATTAATAGAACATATTATGAAAAATGTAAAAGTTAGAGTTTCAGATAAAATTAGAAAGAGTGAACTTTATCATTTAGAACACATTGGCACATCGTTGATTTATACACGATTAACTCAAGATACAAATTTAATTTCACAATCAGCTACAATTATTACAAATGCTTCACAATCAGCTATTATGTTAGTCTTTTCGCTACTTTATATCTTTTATCTATCTAAAATAGCTTTTATGATTACACTTGTTTCAATTGCAATTGCAGTCCTAACTTATCTAAGTCACTTAAAAATAATTTCAGCAGAACTTCAAGAAAGCTCAAATACAGAGAGAGAGTTTTTTGATTCATTAGATAGTATTTTACACGGTTTTAAAGAGTTAAAAATTAATAGTAAAAAAAGTGATGATTTATTTAATTCACTTGTAGGAATTTCAAATAAACTTGAAAACTTAAAAATAAAAACAGGAAATAGATTTGTAACTGACTTAATGTTTTCACAAGTATTTTTCTATATGTTAATAGCTTCTATTATCTTTTTACTACCACATTTGTTTCCAATGTACAGCATAATAATAATTAAAATTACAACAGCTATTTTATTTATTATAGGCCCGTTAGAGATGTTAGTTTCATCTCTGCCAGTATTTGCAAAAGCAAATATTGCAACTAAAAATATATATGATTTAGAAGATAAATTAGATAACTCTAAAGATAAAACTTTTGAAGTTAATGAATCTTCTGTTGGTTTTGATGAACTTCAATTTAATGATGTCTCATTTGAATACAAAGATAGAGAAAGCAAAACTCTATTTAATATAAAACCAATTAATTTAACTATTAAAAAAGGTGAAATGATTTTTGTAGTTGGAGGAAATGGAAGTGGAAAATCTACACTTATTAAACTCTTAACAGGTCTATATTATCCAAGTAATGGAGTGATTTTAATGGATGATGAATATATAAACAATAGTAATTATCAACAATATAGAGAACTTTTTTCGATTATTTTAACAGATTTTTATCTTTTTAAAAAACTTTATGGCTTAAGTGAAGTTGATAATAAAAGAATGAAAGAGTTATTAAAAGAGATGGGGCTTTTAAATAAAACTAAGTTTGTAGATAACGCTTTTACTAATTTAAATCTCTCAACTGGACAAAAAAAGAGATTAGCACTAATTACAGCCATTTTGGAAAATAAAGATATTTATGTATTTGATGAGTGGGCAGCTGACCAAGACCCTCAATTTCGAAAATACTTTTATGAAGTTATTTTAAAAGATTTAAAAAAGAGAGGAAAAACTATAATAGCAGTTACACACGATGACCACTACTTTCATATAGCAGATAGAGTTATTAAAATGGAATACGGAGAAATGATAATAGAAGAGATAATAAAATAATTAATATTTCACTATTTGCTATATTATTGCTATTTATGAATGTTATTATGTTAAAATATAATAAAATTAGGAGTAAGTATATGAAAAGATTGTCATTAAAAAAAGTTTTAATTTTCTCAAGTTTGCTAACAGCAAATTTATTATATTCAGCAACAATAACAGTTACTGGAGATGATTTAGCCGGAGCAGTAGCAAGTGCAAGTAGTGGGGATACAATAACTATAAGTGGGACAATTACAACGACGGAAGTAAATGTAACTAGCAAAAATTTAACTTTTGCAGGTAGTTCACATTTAACAGATATAGTTCAAGCACAAGCAGATGTAACATTAGAATCAATTATACTAAATATATATTTAGTATAATTGATTCTAATGTTACATTTTCAAATATCTCTATTAGAAATGCAACTCAAAATACAACAGAATCAAATGGTAGTGCGATAAGTGCATATAACGCAGTTATCACTATTAGTGATTCAAATATCTCTAACAATTCAGCAGATAGAGGTGGGGCTATATATCTTTATGATGCTGACCTTAATATAACAAATTCTATCTTTATGGATAACAATACTACTCAAAGTCTTAATTATAATAAAGGCGGGGTTATATATTTAGATGGTTTAAGTGGAGGGTATAATTATGCTAAAGATAGTTCAAATATTGGGAAGCATAACTATCTTAACATAGATAATTCAATATTTTCTAATAATATTAGTGGTGATCATGGAAGTATCTTTTATACAGATGTTGCAAGAGATTTATATGTATCTATTAAAGATTCTAATATATCTAATAACGAAGTACTTAGTGGTAGTGCTGCATTTTATTTACAGGCAGACGCAGGAAGTATATTTACAAAAATTGATAATAGTTATATTTATATGAATAAATCAAGTTCTGATAGTGCTTTCTTAAAATGTTATGCTGATGATTCAGACTGTTTTGTAGATGTAGATAAAACACAATTTATAAAAAATTATAGTACTGGTAGTGATGGTGGAGTTTTTCGTCTCTATGGTGATGGTAAAATGAGATTTAAAGCTGAAAATAGTAGCTTTATAGAGAATAATACAAGCTCTGAGGGTGGAGTATTTGAAGTTGATAATGATGGACCAGCTACAGATTTGATATTAAATGATTGTAATTTTACTGGAAATTCTGCTAATGAGGGAGGGATTGGAAACTTATATTCTGATTATGGTGCAGTAAATATAATTTTAAATCGTGTTATTGCTACGGATAATCACTCTGAAAGTGGTGGAGGTGCATTTTTTCTTTAAGAAGATGGAGGTGGTATTAATATGATTATTAATGATTCAAACTTCACAGGCAATTATGATACAGATTCAAGTGAGGGTGGTGGTGTATTTTTCTTAGAACCAGATTATTCAGATATACACTTAGTTATAAATAACTCTCACTTTCAAGAGAATTATGCAACTAAGGATGGTGGTGTATTTTTCTTTGACCAATATGATGGTTCTAATTATATAACTGTAAATGATTCTACTTTTGTGAAGAACTATGCAGGAGACAGTGGTGGAGTTGGATATATGTCTGATGGCTCTTATGGTGCTTATGACCATTTAATATTAAATAACTCTATTTTTAGGGAAAATAATGCAACTTATGGAGGAGTTGTGAGGATTGATGATGATGGAAGTGATGCTAAATATTACTTAAAAATTTTTGAGAGTACTTTAGTTGGAAATAGAGCAGAGATTGGAGGTGCTATCTATGCAGATGTTAATGATGATTCAGATTCAAGAACAGTTATTGATATTTACAACTCAAAAATAATAAATAATGAAGCTAATACAAGTGGTGGAGGTGGAATATATCTTAGTAAACAAACAGCAGTAGATGGAATAAAAGGTGCACAAGCTTTTGTGAGTATAGGAAACTCTATTATCGCAGGAAACATAGCAAGAGATGGAAATGGAAGTAATTGTTTAAATGATTTTAACACTTCAAGAGATCCGTTTTTTATGTCAGTTGGCGGAAATATTTTTGAAGATTTTGAAGCTTGTCACGGCTCTACTACACTAGAGACACATATCGGAAATGGTTATAACTATGAAACAGATATTGCTTATAATTTTGTGATGAATGTTGAAAATTATTCACTATTATATAATGAAAATTATTCAGTTGAACCTAAAGTATTAACTATGTTAGCTATTGATAAGTCACTTGCAAGTAGTGGATATAGCTCAAATGATTTAGAAAATATTGAAATCTATTCAGTTACTCCAAATAAATGGAATATGGTCTCTATTAAAAACGGCTACTCTGTAAATGGTGCTACTATGAAAAATAATGTACAATCAACTGTAAATAATGTTTATAGTTTTGATGGTACAAGCTGGAGTAAACAGCCAACAACTATAACACCAAAAATGGGACTTTGGATAAGTCCAGGGGCAACATCTGATACTGTTTGGATGAGCGGAACTAGTGACACTACAAATGATATATTAAGCAAACCAGAACAGTTAGCATATTATAAATCTCTTGCGGTAGATACATGGCATTTTGTAAGTACAAAAGTTCCATTAAAATGGAGTGATTTAAGAAGAGCTAATATAACGCCTGATAGTTGTACTGGTGGATATACAAAAGCTTTCTACTATAATTCACCAGATGATAGTTGGAACAGTGTAGATACTATCCCTTCACTTGATGCAATTTGGTTAAAACACTTTTGTAATTAAGGATTGATGATGAGAAAAATTAATATAACAACCGCATTTTTATTATTAAGTGGAGTTAGCCTTTTAGCAACTCCTAGTTCTACAGAATTGACACTTATTCCAAGTGAGAGCTCAACTGATGCAACTCTACCATATAGTTTATCAATTCCACACTTTAATGTACCAGTAACAACAACAGTAACACCGACAGCGACAGCAACGCCGACGCCATATCAAGCACCCACAACAATAACATTAGATTCTAATGATGTAAATGATATAAATAGCAATGAGACTCCACAATCTAAATATGAAGTTAGTTTCTCTAAAGATATTTTAAAAGAGATTATTGATGAGGAGAGTTTACAAACAGTTCAAGCAAAAGAGTTTATTTTAGATAATGGTGTAAAATCTCAATCAAAAATAGAGATACCAAAAGAGAATAATAAAAATAAAAATATTAAATCTACTATTGAAGTTACAGATGAAAGTGAAAATACTCAAGTAACTACTTTAGAGACCGAAGATGAGGTTAAAATAACTCTTAATGATAATGGTGGCTTTACCTCTAAAGTTGAAAATAGTGAAATTAATGCAGAAGTAAATGTTAATGCAAATTCAGAGGGAAATATCAAAATTATAGTTCAAAAGATAGTTCAAGTTGATTTAAAAACTCCTACGGGTTCTCAAATCAGACAAGATAATAGTGGTAGAGTAGTTTCATCTAGTGAAGTTTCGGCTAATATTGGGGAATCAAATGTTAAAGATATAAAAGTTGAAATGAGTGCTGAAATTACTGGAAATTTGATAACTACGGCAAAAATAACTAATAATAAACAGATTTTAACTTATAAACTTGAACTTCCTAAAAAAATTGATAGTGGAGAGATGCGACTTATTAAAAATAGTAAAAGCACATCCTCAAATAATATATATGATGGTATAAAATCAATTTTTCAAACAAGTAATAACTTCAAAATAATAGATAA
This sequence comes from Campylobacteraceae bacterium, assembly GCA_016744535.1. GTDB lineage: Bacteria > Campylobacterota > Campylobacteria > Campylobacterales > BB28 > BB28. The sequence goes on along the minus strand of JADGEE010000003.1, from coordinate 10,468 downwards.
ATCAAAAAGAGCAGTAATTGAGGGTGAAAATATCGAAATAGTGGGGAGTAGTAATTGGCAAAAATTTGAAGAGAATCAATATTTTGATGGAAAAAGAACAATAATATTACGCTTAGGTAGTGCAAATGTTATTAAAGATGGTATCCAAGAGGAGCTAATTAAAGATGTTGAATATGAGTTACCGCCAAGCATAAATAGTGATACTCAAACTTTTTTATCAGCAATATATACTGAAAACACTAACTCTAAGTATTTACATCTTTTTAAAGGTTGGTCTTTAATATCTTCACCAATTAATAGTGAATTAAATATTAGCAATACTTTTAAGACTAAAGATATAGCTTATAAATTTAAAAATAATAGTTGGATTAAAAATCCTGAAATTTTAAAACCAAATGAGGGAATGTGGATTAACTATGATTTTAATATTTATGTTCATTTTGATAAAAATAATAATATAAATAATAGTTATGAATTTAATTCAACTAACCTAAACAGAGGTTGGAATTTGGTTGGAAGTGGAGCTGATATAAGTTTAAATTCTAACGATTATGCAAACATTTGGGCTTATGATAATATAACTAAAGAGTGGGTTAATAATCCTTATCAAATCTTGCGAGGTTATGGCTTTTGGATTAATTATTAATATATAAATTTAGTAAAACTCTTTCTTCTCTTTTTATAGTAAATTATCACTATTATATTTAAATATAAAAGCTATATTTAAGACGCCTTTCTCTACAATTATCAGACAAATAATGTAAAATGAAAGTAGGAGAAATTATGCTTGAGATTAGATGGCATTCTCGTGCAGGACAAGGTGCCGTAACTGGTGCAAAAGGTCTTGCTGATGTAGTTTCACACACAGGCAAAGAGGTTCAAGCTTTTGCCTTTTATGGTTCAGCTAAAAGAGGGGCGGCTATGACTGCTTATAATAGAGTTGATGATGATGAGATATTAACTCACGAAAAGTTTATGAAACCTGATTATGTGTTAGTAATTGATCCAGGATTAGCTTTTACAGCTGATATTACAGCAAATGCAAAAGAGAGTACAAAATATATTATTACAACTCATCTCTCCAAAGAGAAGTTAATAGAAGATATTCCAAAACTTCAAGGTAAAGATGAAAATGTTTTTGTAGTAGATTGCTTCAAAATTTCATTAGATACAATTGGTAGAGCTATGCCAAATACTCCTATGCTTGGAGCATTAATGAAAGTTGATGGTATGTTTGAAATTGATTACTTTAAAGATGCAATGAAAAAAGTTTTAATTAAATTTCCTCAAAAAATCATAGATGCAAATATGGAAGCAATCCAGCGTGCATATGACCAAGTAAAATAAAGGATTTAGTATGAATGGATGGAATAATTTTGAAATGGGCGGAGTTGTATTCTCTTTTAAAGAAGAGTTTGATAAAACTGTAGAAACCCAACCAGAAAACAGACCATATTCGGAAAATAACTCTCATACAAATACAGTTGCTGATTGGAGAGTTGATAAACCTGTTTATAATAATGAACACTGTATTCATTGTCAATTTTGCTGGATTTACTGTCCTGATATGTCAATAATCTCAAGAGATAAAAAGATGGTAGGAGTTGATTATCAACACTGTAAAGGTTGTGGAATTTGTGCAGATGTTTGTCCAACAAATCCAAAGTCTCTTTTAATGTTTATGGAGAGAGTTGATGATAAAGAAGCATTAGCTGGATGGCCAGAAAAAGAAGATAAGAAAAAGAAGGATAGTTAATGGCAGAAAAAATGGATTTACAAACTATTGAAGTTTGGGATGGCAATATGGCTGCAAGCCACGCTTTAAGACAAGCACAAGTTGATGTAGTAGCAGCTTATCCAATTACTCCATCAACTCCAATCGTTCAAAATTACTCTAAATTTTTGGCTGATGGCTTTATTGATGGTGAGTTTATTATGGTTGAATCAGAACACGCTGCGATGAGTGGTTGTGTTGGTGCTTCTGCTTCTGGTGGTAGAGTTGCAACTGCAACAAGTTCTCAAGGTTTTGCTTTAATGGTAGAAGTTCTTTATCAAGCAAGTGGAATGAGATTACCAATTGTATTAGCAGTTGTAAATAGAGCATTAGCGGCTCCACTTAATGTTAATGGTGATCACTCTGATATGTATTTAGGAAGAGATGCTGGTTGGATTAACTTATGTTCATTCAATCCTCAAGAGGCTTATGATTTAACTCTAATGGGATTTAAAGTTGGAGAAGATTTAGATGTAAGACTTCCTGTAATGGTTCACCAAGATGGATTTATTACTTCACATACAGCACAAAATGTTAAACCTTTAAATGATGATGATGCTTATAACTTTATTGGTGAATTTAAAGCTGTAAACTCTATGCTTGATTTCAAAAAGCCTGTAACTTATGGTATTCAAACTGAAGAAGATTGGCACTTTGAGCATAAAGCAAATCAACATAATGCTCTAATGGCTTCTATGTCAGTTGTAGAGAGGACTTTTGCTGAATTTAAAGAGGCAACAGGAAGAGAATATAATATAGTTGAGAAATATGATATTGAGGATGCTGATGTTGCAATTGTAGCACTTGGTAGTACAGTTGAGAGTGCTAGACTTAGTGCAAAAGAGATGAGAAAAAATGGCATTAAAGCTGGGGTTGTGGCACTTAGAGTTTTAAGACCATTTCCTTATGCCGAAATTGTAGAAGCATTAAGTTCAGTTAAAGTAGTAGCTTGTCTTGATAGAAGTTCACCAAATGGTGCTTTTGGAATGCTTTATAATGAAATTTCTGGTGCATTGTATCACTCACAAAAGAGACCAATGATATTAAATTATATTTATGGTTTAGGTGGAAGAGATATGAAAGTAGAAGATATAAATACAGTATATAACGAGTTAAACGAGTGTGTAAAAGCTGGAGAAATTAAATATCCACTTCAACAGTTTATAGGTCTTAGAGGCCCGAAACTCTCTTTTTTCTAGGAAAGGTTAGATTATGACAAAACAGATTAAAAATTTAAAACAATTTTCAACTTCAGCAGAGAGATTTGAGGGTGCAAATGATTTATGCCCTGGTTGTGCTCACTCAATTATTGTAAGAGAAATTTTAAATGCAACAGAGAGTGATTTAGTAATAAGTGCGTCAACTGGATGTCTTGAAGTTTGTACAGCTAAATATCCATATACTGCTTGGGATAATTCTTGGATTCACATTGGATTTGAAAATAGCTCAACTGCAATAGCAGGTGCAGAAGCTATGTATAAAGTTCTTAAAAAGAAAAATAGACTTCCAAATGATGGAGGGAGAGACCCAAAATTTTTAGCATTTGGTGGTGATGGTGCTACTTATGATATAGGTTTTCAATGGATTAGTGGTTGTTTCGAAAGAGGTCACGATATGATGTATGTTTGTCTTGACAACGAAGTTTATGCAAATACTGGCGGACAGAGAAGTAGTTCAACTCCAATCGGGGCATCAACTACAACTTCACCTGCTGGAAGAGTAAGCTATGGTGAAAAGATGATGAAAAAAGATATGTTATCTATTATGGCAGCCCACGGAGCACCTTTTGTTGCACAAGTTGCACCAAACCATTGGAAGGATATGGTTAAAAAAGTACAACAAGGATTTAATACAGAGGGTCCTGTCTATATTAATGCGATGAGTGCTTGTACAACAGAGTGGAAGTTTCCAATTGATAAAACAATTTCAATGAGTGATTTAGCTACTGATTCGTTAGCTTTTCCACTATATCAAATTGAAAATGGAAATAAATTAACAATTACATATAGACCAAAGAAAATTATTCCTATTAGAGATTATCTTGGTGCTCAAGGTAGATTTAAACACTTGTTTAAAAAAGGGAATGAGCATATAATTGAACAATGGCAAAAAGATGTAGATGAGAAATGGGATTATTTACAAAGAAGAGAAGAAGCAGGAGTATAATTTAATTTTCTCTTTTACTCTTATCTAGGACTTAAATTGAAAGAATCTATAAAAAATCTTACCTCACTTAACTTTTTTTTAAAAGAAAAAAATTCACAATTAGAAGTAAATCAAGAGTTATTAAATAGTGTTATAAATGCAACTGATGATTTAATCTTTTATAAAAGTATAGATAATTTAACATATATCGGTTGTAATAAGGCTTTTTCAAATTTTCTTGGAGTTTCAAAAAATTTTGTAATAGGTAGTGATAATTTTGACCTATTTGAATTAATATATGCAGATAAATTAACAAAACTTGATGAAAAAGTTTTAACAAATAATAAAACTTACACCCATAGTCAATGGTTAAAACGATATGATGGGGAAAATATCTATTTAGAAATAAGTAACTCTCCTTTAAAAAGAAAAAATGGTGAGATTTTTGGAATTGTTGGAGTTGCTAGAGATAGAACGGAGCTAAGAAAAACTCAAGAGGCATTAATTGAAGCTACAACGAAAGAGATAGCACTTTTAAAATATGAGGAGAGATACCACTCAGTTCAACAACAAAATGCTTTTGATAAACAGTTAAAGATAATAAATGATGATTTGTGCAATATTAAAATTAAAAGTTTATGTATAGAGACATTTTTTCAACCTCTTGATATTTTAAGTGGGGATAGTTATGCGTCAATTCATATTGGGGATGGAATTAGTTTCTTTTGTTTAGTTGATGCTATGGGTAAAGGTCTTTCAGCTTCAGTTACATCAATTCAATCAATCTCATTTATTAATTACTCTGTAAAAAAGTCTCTTGAGAATAGTGATTTTAATTTTAAGAGAGTTATAAGTGATTATCAAAATTATATTAAAAGACATCTATTAGATGATGAATTAGTAGCTATTCTTTTTATGCTTTATGATAATAAAAATTCTAAATTTTATATTGCAAATTTTGGAATGCCCCCTATTTTAATACACACATTAGATGAAAAAGTTGAAATAATAAAACCTAATAATACTCCTATTATGAGTTTTTTACTATCTCAAAATATTGATGAGTATAGTGTATATAATTTAAAAAAAATTTTAATTTATAGTGATGGCTTAAATGAATCTTTAACAAAAGAAAATTATCTATATGAAAAAGATTTGGAGAAAGATTTTTTAGTCAGCTCATCAAAAAAAGAGTTACTTCGTATAATAAAAAGTAAAATAGATAAATATGAAGATGATGTAACTTTTATTTTTTTAAATATTTTACCTATTCAATTAACTCATATAAGAGTCTTTAAGTGTAAAAATTCAACTTTAGAGATTGATAATATATTACAAGATGTAAGAGGGTATTTTGATTATTTAGAGATAGATTTAATGATTGCAGAAAATTTAGCATTTGCACTATATGAATTGGTAATGAATGCTTACGAACACGGTAATTTAGGAATTGATTTTGAATTAAAAGATAAATTATTACAAAAAGATAGTTATGATGAGTTTTTAAAAAGCCATAGTCAAATTCCAGAAAATTTAAATAAAAATATAGAGATAAAAGTGCTCAAACATAAAGCAACTCCTAGAGAGTGTTTACAAATTAGAATAGTAGATGAGGGAGATGGGTTTAATGTAGCTGAAATATTTAAATATTTAAATTTCAAAAAAGCACTAAAATATAATGGAAGAGGAATTTTAATGAGTGAGAATTTAAGTGATGGAGTCTTTTATAATTTTAAAGGTAATGAAGTTACACTTATAAAATATCTTTAAAAAACACCTTTTTTATTTAGAAATTCTCCATATTTTTTACTATCTATTAATATATGTTCATTAATCCAATTCATAATAAAAATTATAAATTCATCATTTAGTTTGATTTTTTTATCTTCAAAATCTTTCTGTTTTTTTAATAACTCTTTTAAAAAAAAATCATTATTTTTGCTGTGTAGTTCATATTTTGAATAATTGTACATCGTAAGTAGTGATTCTTCAATATTAAAATGAAACTTAAGGTAATTTATTAAGTAATTTAGTGCATCTTTTTGGGCAAATATCTCATTTTCAAAATTGATAGTTTTAAATAGAATATTTATCGCTTCAAAGAGTTTTTTATGATGATTATCCATTTTTTGAATATTAATACTATACTCACTATTCCACTTTAGGGTTTTTTCATTCTGAAGTTCAAAATTAAGTAAAAATTTTTTTCTTTTTTCATAACTCTCAAATAATTTCCATCTTACAGCTGGAATATCAGCTAAAATATGACTGGCTATTTTATATAGCACTACATCAGTTACAGCTTTGACACGAGATATACTAGGAGTATTAAAAATTGCGTGACCTTCACCAAAAAAATCACCCTCATTTAAATCTTCTAAAACATCTTTTCCCATAAATCTTTCTAGTTTTCCACTTTTTACCATATATAATTCATCATTTGTATAATTTAAAAAAGAGGTATTAGCTTTAAAACTCTCTAATACCATCTCTTTAGCAATTTTATTTTGAACTAAATATGATAAAGATGCACTAAATAGCCAAGTTTTTTGTAAAAAATGCTGTTTCTCTTCAAGCTCTTTTATATCAGAGTATAAATTATTTTCTCTAACAAATTCAAGATATAGATTGCAAGGAAGCTCTAGGGCTTGTACAAATCCAATGGCTCTATATGTTTCCATAATGGGATTACCTAAAAGTCCTGACATCTCTCCAACTAATGCACCAGAAGATAACATACTAGAAATACCTAATTTTGATTGAATCATCTCAATACTGCCAGTTAAAATTAGATAGATATTTTTATTAAATGCACCCTCTTTTAATATTATTGATTTTGGATTAAAAGTTACTACTTTATTATTTAATAAAATATATAATTGATAATTTTCTACATTTGGAAAGTAAGATTTTAAGAAGTTATAAGCATATTTCCAAGTGTAATCTTGATAAGCTGGTATTAGTGTATCAACAATCCCAAATGGAGCACCTGAGCCGACCTCTTTTTGTTCATCTGTAATCTCTAAAGAGGTATGAGCTAGAATAATTTTTTTTGATTTATCATTTTTAAAATCTTCTGCATCTCCGTGAATTAATCCACCACCAATATCAATTTTTTTTAAATCAACTTTAGTTAAATAGTCTCTCTTAACTTTATTGTAAAAATTTTCTGAAATACCACTTACACTACTATCTTCTGTAATCATTCCTTTTAATATATTTAATGAAACAATATCAGCAAAGTGTGCATAAGAGCTATATCCACCTTTATACATTGTACGAAAGATATAAATAGAAGTCTCTACTGGGTGTGGTGAAAGTATCGGTTTTACCTCTAGGCCATCAATTTTATTCCAACTATCAAACTCTAAATCGTGAACCTCAAAGTAATCTGAAAAATTTTCCTCTTCAATTGAGAGAAGGGCAGATAATTTTTTAGCAACAGCAGCTCTAACCAATGGAGTTGAGTAATACTTAATTTTATGATCAGCCCTCATAAGTGTAGGAAGTCCTGCAAAATGGTCATCGTGTGAGTGTGTGTGAAAAATTCCATCTATTTCATCTATTCCTATTCCAAGTGCTATTAGTGAGTAGATGATGTTTGGACCTGCATCTATTAGATAGATTTTACCTTGAAACATTAAAATACTTGCCATGCAAGGTTTATTAATATCCCATCCGTCTCCTTCACCTGAATGGATTACTCCAAAATATTCTCTTCTTATATTATAAAATCCTAATGGGTATGGGACTTCATAATTTTCATTTGAGGATATATTTAAATCAACTATCACACTCTCATCTTCATATTTAAACTCAAAGACATTGAGGCTAATTCTACTAATAAAAAGATTGTTTTTAATCTCTACACTAGAACTTTCAACTATTCTAGTATCAATTAACTCTTTAGTATTTTTTATTTTTCCAAAAGCAAATTTTAGTTTCATTCTCATTAAATCTTGGGCTTTATTTAAAACCATATCTGTATCTATTATCTCTTCAGTTGATATTAATCCATAATTACCTCGATAAATATACTCCATTTGAGAACTAATTTGTTCAGATGAGCCAAGTAGCAAAGGTTTTAAACCTATATTATTTGGATGATTTGGTATAATCATTCCTTGTTTATATAACATTTGAAGTACAGGAAATTCTGCTAAATTAGAAAAACTTCCATTTTGTAACAATACATCTGATAGTAAAATTGCATTTGGACCAGTCTCATAATTTACGCCATTTTTTTCTGTTGAAGCAATTAAACCTTGTTTCATTAAATGTTTCACACTATCATCTGGACATCCACATAAAACATAAACTTTAGCTTCAGGTACTTCCACCCAATAGATACCTTTACTAACTTTTATCTTCCTTAATTTGGACATATTCACCATTCCTAAATTAAAATTTATTTAATTACTATATTTTTTTATTATGAGAGCAATTTTCTTGCCAAGTTTTAAAATTCACACTCTAATATTATTTTTTGTTGAGATTTTCCTAAATCTTCTAGTGAAATATTTAAATCCTTAAGTAAATTACTTAAATCTTTGAAATTTTCATTTTCTGTAAATTCAACAACTTTTAAAAGTTTACCTAACTCTCCACTCTTATTTAAAATTGCATTTTTAATATCTTGTGCAAGAGTTAAATTTTCAAAAATTTCCTCTTTAGAAATACATAAAACAACATCCATTAAAGATAATAGACCAACTGTAAAAGCTTTTTCACAACTTTTTTTATCACTATTTTTTCTTTTAGATTCTAAAATTTCCATCATTCTAGCTCTAGCTAATACTAATCCTGATAGTGGATTATCTTTTGATATTTTACTATCATCATCTAAATATAATAAAAAAGTTATCCATTTTTTCAAGGCATCAACTCCCAGTAAAACTATCGCTTGTTTAATAGATTGAATCTCTGTTTTTAATGCAAACATAGAGCTATTTAATAAATTAAGTAATTGATAGCTAAGTTTTGGAGAGCGTTTAAACTCTACTACAATATCATCAATATCTGCATTTTTATTTAAAAGTGAAATTAAATTTAGTAATCCAAATTGATGGGAAGAGAGTTTTTTACCCTTTATAATAACAGGTTTTGAAAAATAATATCCTTGAAAGTAACTATAACCTAACTCTTTACATAATTCAAAATCTTCTCTAGTTTCAACTTTTTCAGCTAAAAGTTTTATTTTTGGATATTTATTTTTTAACTCATTAGTAATTTTTTTTAAATCAATTTCTATCTCTAAAATATCAATTTTTATTATATCTATAAGTTTAAATAACTCTTCATATCCATTTCTAAGCATTATAAAGTCATCTAAAGCAATAGTATAGCCTCTATTTTTTAAATCTTTAACTCTATTTATCACTTCATCGGTAATTTCAACTGTTTCTAAAATTTCCATTACGATAGAATCTTGTGGCAAGTTATTTGTTATCTCTTCATTAATAAGCATTTTATCATTAAAGTTAATAAAACCTTTTTTACCATTTAACACTTTATTAATTCCTAAATTAAAGAGTGTATTAGCTATTACATTTGAAGTAGCAAACACATCATCATTAACATTTGCTGAAAAGTTATTTTTACCATCTCTAAATAGTATCTCATAAGCTACTAATTTTTCATCTTGATTTAATATAGGCTGTCTTCCTACAAAAATTTCCATTTTTAACCCTTTATTTTTATCTCTATCTCATCCCATAATTTTTTATATGCTTTCGCACCAACTGAATTTGGAGCAAATTTTTCAACAGGTTCTAAGTACAATCCCATCTGTTCAATATAAGTTGAATTTGGAATTACAGTTTTTAAAATTTGATTTTTTGGAAGTGATGAGGTAATCTCATTACTAAAGTGTTGATGTATCTTTTTCCTCTTATCAAGCATTGATAAAAAAGTTAAAATATTTTTATTTTCTATTTTAGCTTTTTTACAAAAATCAACTATTTGATTATATGTTCTAATTGAGAGTACAGTTGGAATTGTTGGAACTATTACAAAATCAGATACACCAAAAATATTATCTGCAATTAGTGACATTGTTGGAGGTGAATCTAAAAATAGAAAATCATATTTACTAATTTTTAATTTAGATACAATTTGTTTTAAATATTTAGTTGGCTCTTTTTGTTCATTTAAATTAATATCAACATCTTTAAAATTAATATCAGCTGGGATAATATCTAAATTTTTAAATTGACTCTTTTTAATGAATTTATTTAAACCCCTATCTGCAATATCAGTAATAGAGTTTTTTAATTTTACTTTTTTATCAAAAAAGAATGTGCTAGCACCTTGAGGGTCTAAATCCCAAAGTAGTATATTATATTTTTTTGAAGCTAAATATGCTAAATTCACACTTGTAGTAGTTTTTCCAACACCACCTTTTATATTATAAATTGATATAACTCTCATTTGAACTCCTATACACTTTGTTACTTATATTTTAGCATATAATTTTTGTTTAAATAAGAATTTAAATAAATTTAAGTACCATAGTAGCTAATTTAGTCACATTTTGTACTGTATTTATTG